>DASYES010000584.1:0-9323 GCA_036498885.1 Pseudonocardia sp. | reverse complement strand
GGCGCGGGGACCGTCGTGGACGGTTCGGCCCCCCTGCCGCAACCCGCGACCGAGCCGCCCACTGAGGCCCCGGCCGCCACCCCCACTCCCGCTGTGGCGGTGGCCGACCTCCCGCTGATCGACCAGGTTCGCGACGCATTGCGTACCGCGCGCGAGCTGTACCACGGCACACCGCAGGCCGAACCGTTGCGTGCTCTGGCGCAGCGGCTCGACGAGCCGCTGCGGGTCGCGGTCTCCGGGCCGCATGGAGCGGGCACGTCCACGCTGGTGGAGGCATTGCACGCGGCCGCCGACCGCCGGCCGGGCACCGAGCTTCGCGTAACGCTGATCGACGTGCCGGGCGGAGAGCAGAGACCCGGAGCGGGCCGGGTGCCACCGCAGCCCGGTTCGGACGACGAGCTCGCCCCGCTCGCCGACGCGTTCGTCCTGCTGCTCCGGCGTCGTCACGACGAGGACGGGACGCTCCCGGTGCTGCCGGACGGTCCGGACCCACCTCGGCCCGCGCTCGCGATCGGGGTGCTGGCGCGAGCCGACGAGACGGCCGGGGCGGACGAGATGGCGGCGAACTGGTGCTCCCGCCTCGACGTCCGCAGCCTCTGCCACGTGGTGGTGCCCGTCGCGGGGCTGGTTGCGCGTGCGGCCGCGACCCTGAGCGACGCGGAGTACCGCACGCTTCAGGAGATCTCCGAGTCCGGAGGGGACGTAAACCGGGGCGGGGGTGGTGCGGGCTCCTCCGACGGGGACGTCGGCGAGGTCGCAGCCGGGACCGGGCCCGCCGCCGCGTTGTCGGGTTCCGGCGCCATGCTGTCCTCCTCTGCGCCGTCCTCCTCTGCACCGACCGCGCCCGCGTCGGCCGCGTCGATGCCGGTGACGGCGACGGAGTCCGTGCTGCACGCTGTCGAAGGCCACGAGGAGCTGCGGCAACGGCTCGGCCCGGCCGGCGTCCGAAGGGCAGTCGAGCTGATCCGGTGCGGGCGAGCACCGACATCGGCCGCGCTCGCGGCGGCACTCCTGGACTCCAGCGGTGTGCCGCGGGTGCTGGAGCTGATCGACTCGAGGTTCGCCCGGCGCGCCGAGGTCGTCAAGGCGCGGACCGCGCTGCTCGCGCTGGAGACCCTGGTCCGCGACCAGGCACCGCCGTCCGGCGGCAGCGCGCTCGTCTACCGGCTCGACCGCATCCGGTCCGGGGCACACGAGCTCACCGAGGCCGACCTGGTCGACGCCCTGCGCTGCGGCGCGCTCGACGTGCCCGATCGGGAACGCGATGCCGCCGAGCGGCTGCTCGGCGCCACAGGCGCGGCGCCCCGCGCCCGGCTGGGCCTGCCCGCCGATGCCGTCCCCCAGGAGGTCGCCCGGGTCGCGGGGGAGCAGTTGGCCCGGTGGCAGGGGCTCGCGGTGCACCCCATGTCGGTCAAGGACGCCCGTGACGTGGCGGCCGTGCTCGTGCAGACCTGCGAACAGCTGCTCGCGCGGGCCGCGCGCACCGATGGTCGGATGGGAGGAACGAAATGACCGTCTACATTCTGGTCACGATTCTGCTGGTTCTGGCGCTGGTGCTGGCCTGCTCCAGTCTTCGTGTCGTCCGGCAGTTCGAGCGAGGCGTGGTGTTCCGGCTCGGGAAGGTCCGTGCCGCCGTTCAGGGGCCGGGCCTCACGGTGATCACGCCCGTCGTCGACCGCCTGCACAAGGTCAACATGCAGATCGTCACGATGCCGATTCCCGCCCAGGAGGGCATCACGCGTGACAACGTCACGGTCAAGGTCGACGCCGTCGTCTACTTCCGGGTGACCGACCCGGTGCGGGCGCTCGTCGACGTGCAGAACTACGAGTACGCCATCGGGCAGGTCGCGCAGGCGTCGCTGCGATCGATCATCGGCAAGAGCGAGCTGGACGACCTGCTCTCCAACCGGGAACGGCTCAACCAGGGCCTGGAGCTGATGATCGACAGCCCGGCGCTCGGGTGGGGCGTCCACATCGATCGCGTCGAGATCAAGGACGTGGCGCTGCCCGAGTCGATGAAGCGATCGATGTCGCGGCAGGCGGAGGCGGAACGGGAGCGCCGCTCCCGCGTGATCACCGCCGAGGGCGAGCTGCAGGCGTCGGAGAAGCTGGCGCAGGCCGCCAGGATGATGACCGCCCAGCCCGCGGCCCTGCAGCTGCGTCTGCTGCAGACCATGGTCGAGGTGGCAGCCGAGAAGAACTCCACCGTCGTGCTGCCCTTCCCGGTCGAGCTGCTCCGCTTCCTCGAGCGCTCGACGCCGCCCGAGCCCTCCGCCGCTGAGTCGCCGGCGGCGAGCTCAACGGCGACCGCCGCCCTGGCCTCGGAGGTGATCACCGAGGGGATCTCCCCTGGAGTGGTCGCCGCGGAGGACGTGGCGGCTGTCGCCCAGCCCCCGTCACCCGAGGCCAACGGCGAGACACGCACGGCCGCAGGGCACGGCTGACCTCGGAGGTAATTGATCGGTGGCGCGGAGACCGTCAGGGTCTCCGCGTGTGGAGATCGCCGTCGTCGTCACGTTCCGGTTTCTTGCGTCCTGAGCCCACCCCGACGGCACACACCTCGTGGCCACCGTGCGCACGTTCGGACATGTGTACCGTGGCCAACCGGTGTGTGCGGTGGCGTGCAGCCGGGGTCAGCCGGCCGCGTTCGTCTTCTGGTCCGCTTCCAGCTGTGCCATCGCCCAGCGCGCCCACTCGTGCACGGCGTCGTACTGGCGCAGGCCGAACTCGGCGGCGAGCTGTCCGAAGCCCTCGGGTCCGACGAAGGACGAGCCCTCGTGTGCGGCCCGGATCTCGCGCAGCTCGGCGGCTGCGGCAGCGGTGCTCTCCGCGACCCGTGCGAGCACGGTGCGGGCGTCGGCGGGGTCGAGCGCCGACAGGAGGAACATCCGCAGCACCTCCTCGTTGCGTACCTTGCCGCTGCGCTTGGGTGGCTGCAGCAGCCAGGAACGCAGCTCCTCACGTCCGGCGGGGGTCACCGCATAGGTACGGCTGCCGCGCGCTCCCTCGGACGTCACCTCCACCAGGCCGCGCTCGGCCAGGCGTCCCAGTTCCGGGTAGATGCTCGTGTGGCCGGCGTGCCATGCGTAGCGGCCGAGGGAGAGCTCGAAGGACTTCGTGAGCGCATAGCCGCTGGCCGGCTCGACGGCGAGCAGCCCGAGCAGGGCGTGCGACAGGGACATGCCGCAAACCCTACCTTCCAGAATCGACATGTCATCATTGACATGTCGATGATGCGGTGTCAGAGTCGGTCCCGTTCGCGACGAAAGGGGCACACGATGACCACGGGCACCGTCCCGCTCTACCTGACCGGGCACATGGCCCCGGTTGCCGACGAGATCCAGGCATACGAGCTGCCCGTAGCGGGCGCTCTGCCGCCCGAGCTCACGGGTCGCTACCTCCGCAACGGCCCGAACCCGCTCCCGGGGGAGGACCCCGGGCACTGGTTCGTCGGCCACGGCATGCTCCACGGCATCCGGCTCCGGGACGGGCGGGCCGAGTGGTACCGCAACCGGTGGGTGCGCACGGGCGCCCTGGCAGGCAAGCGGTACATCCACGAGGACGGCACGATCGACCGCACGGCGGTGCACGCCAACACGCACGTGATCGAGCACTCCGGCCGGATCCTCGCCCTGGTCGAGAGCGGTTTCCCGTACGAGGTCACCGGCGAGCTGGACACCGTGGGCCCCGTCGACTTCGACGGCGGGCTCACCACGGCGATGACCGCCCACCCCAAGATCGACCCGGCCACCGGCGAGCTGCACTTCTTCGGCTACGGCGTGGTGCCGCCCTACGTCACCTACCACCGGCTCTCGGCCGACGGGGAGCTCGTGCAGAGTGCACCGATCGAGGTGCCCGGGCCGACGATGATGCACGACTTCGCGATCACCGAGAACCATGCGATCTTCCTCGACCTCCCCATGACGTTCCAGCCGCGGCCCGGGATGCCCTTCGCCTGGGACGACGAGTACGGCGCCCGGCTCGGTGTCATGCCGCTCGCGCGGCCCGGCGAGGTGCGCTGGTTCGAGATCGACCCGTGCTTCGTCTTCCACGTCGGCAACGCCCACGAGGACCCGACCGGTCGGATCGTGCTCGACCTGGCCCGCTACAGCCGCGACGGCATCGCGAACCTGTGGGAAGGGATCAGCAGCAAGCGCCACCCCGCGGGCCCGGGCGCAGCGGCCGCCGTCACCGGCATCTCCCGGATGAGCCGGTTCACCCTCGATCCCGCCTCGGGCACGGCGACCGTGGCCGAGCTCGACGAGCGCGGCGTCGAGTTCCCGACCGTGGACGACGACCGCGTGGGGCGTCCATCGCGCTACCTCTACGCCGTGGCCGACTCGGGCGCCGGCGCCGCCATCGTGCGGTTCGACGGGCAGCTGGACACGACGACCGCCCACGAGCTCGGGCCGGACGTGGTCGCGGGCGAGGCCGTGTTCGTGCCTGCGAGCGGCGCCGACCGGGCGGAGGACGACGGGTGGCTGGTTTCGATCACCACCCGCCGCGACGGCAGCGCGTCGCAGCTGCTCGTACTCGACGCCACGGACGTCACAGGTGAGCCCGTCGCCGCTGTCACGCTGCCGCGCGGGGTTCCCGCAGGCTTCCACGGGTCGTGGATCCCCGACCCTGCCGCGTAGTGCGCGGGAGGCTCACTCCTGGGTGACCATCACCTTGACCGAGCCCACGGAGTCGGCCTGGGTGCGAAACGCCTCCTCGACGTGCTCGAGGGGCAGCCGGTGGGTGATCAGCGGCTGCATCCGCACCCGGCCCTGGCCGAGCAGCGACAGGGCCTCGCGGAAGTCCTCCGAGGTGACGTTCGCGCTGCCGCGCAGCGTGATCTCGCGCTGCACCGCGCGCATCGCGTCGAGCTCGGCCCGGTGGTGGTAGAGCGCGACGAGCACGATGGTGCCGCGCGGCCGGACGAGATCGACCGCGTGTGCCACCAGGGGAGCCGCACCGCTCGCCTCGACGACGAGCGCCACCTCGCGCTCGCCGAGGTGCTCACGAAGCCCGCTGCGGACGGCGTCGAGGCCGCCCGCCCCGTCGAGGGTGACCATGCCGAGGCGGGCGCCCACCTCGCGCCGCAGTGGTGAGAGATCCACTCCGATGACGGGCCCGGCGCCCGCGGCCAGCAGGATCTGGCCGACCTGCAGCCCGATCGTGCCGAGTCCGAGCACCACCGCAGGCTCACCGGGCTGGGGCTGCGCCTGGCGGACGGCGTGTGCGGCCACCGCGGTCGGTTCGATCAGGGCACCGTCGGTGAACTCGGCGTTGTCGGGGAGCCGGTGCACGTTGCCGCCGAGCACGGCATCGGGGATGTGCAGCCGCTGCGCGAACGCGCCGGGCAGGCCGAAGGCGATGCTGCGAGTGGTCCAGACCTCGCACAGGTGCCGGGCGCCTGCGAGGCAGCGGCGGCAACGTCCGCACGGCTGGATGGGCAGGCCGGTGAGCCGGTCACCCACCGCGATGCCGTCGACCTCGGGCCCGACGTCGAGCACGGCCCCCGCGAACTCGTGGCCCATGATCTGCCCGTCGCGCGTGTGCCGGCCCGACCGGAACGCGTGCAGGTCCGATCCACAGACACCGCACGCGCGCACGTCGAGCACGACGTCCCGAGGCCCGGCGACCGGGTCGGGCACCTCCTCGAGCGGCATCCGCCCGGCACCTCTGAACACCCCGGCGAGCATGTCGGCCCCCTTCGGTCGCTTCCGGTCCGGGATGCTAGGCCCCGACCCGGGCTTCGGGCGCCGACGCGCGCGAATCGGCAGGAAGCGGTGCGCGCAGAGCCAGGCAGGCACCACCCCCGTCGCGCGCTGCGTTCCGCCGGGGAGCACCGCAATGTTGCAGCCCGCTCTGTGCTTGTGATGCTCACGACAAGCTGTGCGCGGATCGACAAGTTCGGCCGCACGCATCGCCAAGCCGCTCCGTCCGGCAGAACGAGGGGCCTCCGGGTGGTTGAACACGTTCGGGTGGTGGGTCAGTCTGGCGGGGAGCCGGCAGATCGGGCGTAGCGGCCGGCACGCGATGGTGCAAAGAGAGGGGCGGGGCAATGACTGCCTTGTCGTCGGACGAGTCGATGCCGGTCGGCTATGGGCCGTCCACGGGCGAGCGCTGGCAGGTCGGCGGCGGGCCGCAGGGCAGTGTCGATCGACAGGCCGATCGACAGGCCGAGTGGGAGGACGTGCTGGCGGCCACGCACGTGGCCTTCGACGTGCGGCTGCCCGAGTCCGACGCCGGCGGGTTCGCCGGCACGGTGCAGCGGCACCGGTTGGGAGCGCTGCACCTGGTCGACTGCGTCTGCACGCCGTTCGCGGGGCAGCGCAGCACCTCCGTGATGGGCGGCACGGGCGAGGACTCGATCGGTCTGCAGATGGTGATCCGCGGCGCCGAGCGCGTGGTCCGCTCGCGCACGCAGCAGCACGTGCTGGAGGCCGGCGCCGTTGGCATGTGGGACGGGTCGCGCGCCGTGGGTGTGGAGGTCGTCGAGCCGTTCACGAAACGCACGCTCATCTTCCCCAAGGAGATGGTGCACGCCGTCAGCCCTCGCTTCGCCGACGTCGAGTCGCTGCCGTGGCTCGCCGAGCGGCCCGGCACCCGGCTGCTCGTGCGGTATGTCAACGCGCTCGCCGCGGAGCTGCCCGGCCTGGACGAACGCACGGCCACGGCTGCGGCCGACGTCGTACTGGAACTGTTGCGGGCGGTTGTGGAACCCGAGCTTCCGCAGGCCCGCGCGGCTCGTCGCGAGGCCCTGCGTGCCCGCGCTCGCCGCTACGTGCGTGCCCACCTCACCGATCAGGCTCTCGGGCCGGAGTCGATCGCCAGGGCGCTCTCGGTGTCGCTGCGCACCCTGCACGCCGTGTTCGAGGACACCGACGAGTCGGTGGCCGCGCTGGTGCGGCGCGCCCGGCTGGCCCGCTGCCGCGAGGACCTCGCGGAGCCGACGGCGGGCTCGATCACCGAGATCGCCTTCCGCTGGGGATTCTCCGACGCCACCCATTTCTCCCACGCGTTCAAGCGCGAGTACGGGATGGCCCCGCGTGACGTCCGGCGAGCGGCGACCGGCGGCGTCCGCACCACTGCGCGGATCGGCAAGTAATCCGGCGCGCAGCCGATGGCCTGACCCGATGCCCGGGATCCAGGCTTCCTCCTCGTACCGCGGAACCGGGGGGCCGCCGGAAATCGACGAGGAGAGTGGACGATGCGGTTGCGATCAACCCGGGTCGTAGCGGCTGTCTCCGCGGTGTTGTGCGCAGCTTTGCTGGCCGCGTGCGGCGCGGTGGGGGCGAACACCACGCGGGGAGCCGCCGACACCGCCACGCGCGTGCGTGTGCAGGACCCCTACGGCGGTGACCTGGCAGCGGAGGGCGCTCCCCGGTCCGGCGGCAACCTGATCATCGGCAACGACCGGGAGATCGTCAGCTTCGATCCGACGCGGCAGAACGGCAACGTCGCCGCCCAGGCGATCTACGACCTGCTGTTCCGGATCGGCCCGGACGGAACCGTGCAGCCGTGGATGGCGTCCTCGATCAACACCGCCGACAACGGCCTGACCTGGCGTCTTGGTCTCCAGGACGGCGTGAAGTTCACCGACGGCACCGCCCTCGACGCCGACGCGGTGATCGTCAACACGCAGCGGCACATCGACAAGCCGACCTCGCCGGCCCATGCGCAGGCCGACACGATCGCGTCGATGCGGGCGGTCGACCCGCTGACCGTGGAGTTCACGCTCGAGCAGCCGCTCGGTGACTTCCCCGTCTTCTTCGCGCAGCCGTTCAACGCCGGCACGCTCGGCATGATCGTCTCACCGGCGGCTCTGGCGCAGTACGGCGACGACATCGCGAACCACCCGGTCGGCGCCGGCCCGTTCGTGATGGACAGCTGGATCCGCGACAACAAGATGATCCTGAAGAAGAACCCGAACTACTGGAAGACAGGGCAGCCCTACCTGGACTCGCTCGAGTTCCGGCCGCTGCCCGACACCGAGACCCGCTACTCGACGATGCAGAACGGCGACGTCGACATGATCTACGGCGGGTACAACAACGAGCTCGTGCGTGCGTTCGCCAATCCGAACCTGAAGGTCTATTACGGGCCCGGCAACGGCGGGTTCTTCTTCTACTTCAACTTCCAGCAGAAGCCGTTCGACGACCGGCGCATGCGCGAGGCCGTGGTCCGGGCGATCGACCTGAACGCACTGGGTGCGAGCCAGTACATGGGCCAGCTGATCGGCGCCGACGCGTTGTTCCAGGGCGACAGTCCCTACCACGACCCGCAGTCCTCGGCGGTCTGGCCGAAGTACGACCCGGAGAAGGCCGAGCAACTGGTCCAGGACTACGTCGCCTCGGGGGGCAAGGCCTCGTTCGCCTTCAGCACCAGCCGCAGTGAGGTCTCGCTCGGTGAATTCGTGCAGGCGCAGATGGCCGCCGTCGGCATCACCGTCGAGTTGCGGTTCTACGACCTCGCCGAGTTCACCTCGCGAGTGATCCAGAGCGGCGACTTCAACCTGATCAGCTGGGTCAACACAGTGGACTACCCGTACCCGGGAGCGTCGCGCCTGCTCCGCAGCGACGGCAGCGGCAACTTCGGGAAGTACGCCAACCCCGAGGTCGACCGGCTGCTCGACGAAGCGGGTGCCACCACCGACGCCGCGGAGCGCGCGAAGGACTACCAGCAGGTGGAGCTGCTGTCCAACCAGGACATCGCGGTGGCGTGGCTGAGCCGCAGCTACCTCTCGACGATCACCAAGCCCGACGTCAGGGGCGTGGACCGGTACCTCTCCCGCGACCTGTTCTACGGGTCGCTCTGGCTGGACCGGTGACGGACGGGCGCGACCGCGCAAGAGGAGAGCGGATGAGGGACGGGCAGTGAGCGAGCTTGCGAGCGGGTCGTCGGCCATGAGCGAGCGCGGCGAGGGCACGCGATGAGTGCCGACAGCGGGCTCGAGGTGCGGATGCCGCGCCTGTCGGAGTCGATGTCCGAGGGCACGATCGTCAGATGGCTCCACGCCACGGGCGCCGAGGTCGAACGCGGCGACGAGCTGGCGGAGATCGAGACCGACAAGGCGATGGTGAGCTTCGAGGCCGACGCCGGCGGGATCCTGGAGATCCTGGCCGAGGAGGGCGCGACGCTCCCGGTCGGCGCGGTGATCGCACGGGTCGGCGGCACGGCCCCGGCGACCGGCGTGGTGCAGCCGACCGCCGCCCCCGAGGCGCCCGCAGCGGTGACGGCGGACGCTGCTCCGGCCGCACCACCGTCAGCGGGGCGGACGAGGCGGATCCCGACATCCCCGCTGGCCCGGCGCCGGGCGAAGGAGCTCGGCGTCG
>DASYES010000583.1:0-1909 GCA_036498885.1 Pseudonocardia sp. | reverse complement strand
CACCTTGCCCAGTGGGGTGTCGGTGGTGGTCTCGTTCATTCGACTCCAACCAACAGGTGGTATCGAGGCTGGCCGCCGGCGTAGCAGTGCAGCTCGACGAATGGCCATGCTTGCGTGGTGTGGGTGCGCAGCGTCTCCTCCAGCTCGGCCGGAGCGTCGGCGCCGAGCACCACGGTGGTGAGTTCACCGCCGCCGCCCAGCATGCGGTCGAGCAGCCGGCGGCTGACCTCGGCCAGGTCGGTGCCGATCAGATGCACCTCGCCATCGACCAGCCCGAGCAGATTTCCAGCCTGACACGGTCCGGCGACGGTCAGCGAATCACGCTCGGCGGTGCAGACCTCGCCATACCGGCACGCGCCGGCCGCCTCGGCCATCCCGATCACGTCGTCGCTGAACGCCCGCGCGGTGTCGCGCACGGCGAGTGCGGCGAGCGCCTGCACCGGAGATCTGGTCGGGACGACACTCACGCGTACGCCCATGGCCTCCGCCTCGCGTGCGGCCGAAATCGCCACGGTGTGCGCGCCGGCATCGTTCGGCAGCAGGACCACCAGCCCGGCCCCGGTCGTGCCGATCGCCTCGAGCACTTCCCGGGTGGACGGGTTACGGCCGACGACCGTCGCGCCCTCGGCCTCGAAGATCGCCGTGAGGCCCTCCCCCGCCGCGACGACGACGGCACCACGCTTCGCGGGATCGGGCTCGCCTTGATCAAGCGGGGTGACGCTGATGCGGTGCGGCCGTCCGGCCTCGATGCCCGCCTCGAGGGAAGCACCGATATTGGCTGCCCGGACGTGGATATGGACATTCCAGGTGGCGACGCCGTCCTCGCCCGTCCCAACGACGGCCAGCGAGTCGCCCAGCGTGCCGAGCACCCGGCGCAGCTTGTCGACCGCCGCAGCGTCGGCGTCCAGCAGGTATTGCACCTCGTAGCCGAAGGAGCTCAACGTGGTCCGCTCATGGTCGTGGGCCTTCCCGGTCGCTTCAGGGGTGGCCTCGCCGCTCAGGGCTTCGACCAGGGCGTCCAGCAGCAGGCATAGCCCCCGGCCGCCGGCGTCGACGACCCCCGCGCGGGCCAGCACCGGAAGCTGCTGCGGGGTGCGCGCCAACGCCTCGGCGGCCGACCGCGCGGCTTCGCGTGCCACCGCGAGCAGGTCGTCCGACTTGATCCGGCCGGCGCCGTCGGCCGCGGCGGCGACCACCGACAGGACCGTGCCCTCAACCGGGCGGGACACCGCCGCGTAGGCCGCTTCCGACGCGGACCGGAGCGCCCGTGCCAGGTCGCTGCCGCGGACCGCCACGGTGGCGGCAAGGCTGTCGGCCATGCCGCGCAGAATCTGCGAGACGATCACGCCGGAGTTGCCCCGCGCGCCGAGCAGCGCGCCGCGCGCCATGCGGAGCATCGCCCGCCCGAGCGGGGTGGAGCCGTCGCCGTGTGGTTCGAGGGTCTTCGACCCTTCGCGATGTTCCGCCACGGTCCGCCCGTCGAAGGCGTCCAGCGCTCCCAGCCCGTTCGCGTCCAGCGCTCCGCGCTCGTCTGCGTCCGGCGCGTCCAGCGCTTCCTGCGCCGACGTGAGGGTGAGCACCAAATTCGTGCCGGTGTCGCCGTCCGGCACCGGATAGACGTTCAGCCCGTCGATTTCGTCCTGATGCGCCCGGAGCGCTTTGAGCCCACCACCGCACCATCGGCGTACCGCGGCGGCGTCCAGGGTCTCGAGCACGGGAAAATCGTACTAACCACCTCTGACAATCTCATGGGAGAGCACGCTGACCGGGGGCGATTGGCTGCCGGGGCGGGGCATCGGGTAGTCTTCCGTGGTTGCCTGCGGCGATGTTCGCTGGGGCCAGCCAGTTAGTAACACCCAGTCGATCAACCCAGGAGTACCCCGTGGCTAGCGTGTGCGAGATCTGTGGC
>DASYES010000582.1:0-1919 GCA_036498885.1 Pseudonocardia sp. | reverse complement strand
TTCGCTCCGTCGTCGGCCCGATTCTGGGTGTGCTGCTCCTTCAGGGCCTCCCGTTCGTCGGGCAGTCCTTCGCGCTGTGGCAGCCGTTGGTGGCCGGGATAGTGCTGATCGTGGTGCTCACCTACCTGCCCGAGGGGTTGTGGGGCGGGGTGCGGACGCTGGTTCGAAGGCTGGTGCCGGGTTCGCAGGCGGCCGGCGGGAGGACTTCATGACCGCCGCCGCAGCTGCCGGGCCGATGGAGGACCGCCCGGAACCGCTCCTGCAGGTCACCGGGCTGACCCGGCGGTTCGGCGGCCTCACCGCCGTCGACCATGTCGACCTGATCGTCCGCCCCGACACCGTCCGCGCCGTGATCGGTCCGAACGGGGCCGGCAAGACCACCTTGCTCGATCTGATCACTGGCTTCACCAAGCCCGACGAGGGCAGCGTGATGTTTCGCGGACACGACGTGCTGCGGATGGCACCGCACCGGTTGCCGGGGATCGGGCTGATGCGCACGTTCCAGTCCGCCCGGTTGGTGCCGCGGCTGACCGTGCGGGAGAACGTCATGCTCGGGGCGCACCACCTCACGCGGGCCCGGTTCCTCGCCGACGGGCTGCGGCTGCCCCGGGCGCGCCGCGAACAGCGCGCACTGGAGGGGCGGGCCGACGCGGTGCTGGACTTCCTCGACCTGCGCCGCTTCGCCGACACCGCGGGCTCAGATCTGCCCACCGGTGTACAGCGGCTCCTCGAGGTGGGCCGGGCACTTGCCGGGGCGCCCACGCTGCTTCTGCTCGACGAGCCCGCCGCAGGCTTGGACGGCACGGAAACCCGCGAACTCGCCGCAGTGCTGCGGGCGGTGGCTCGAGCGGGCACAGCGATCGTGTTGATCGAGCACGACGTGGAAATGGTCATGTCGATCAGCGACGACGTTCTCGTCCTCGACGCGGGCGCCGTCGTGGCCGACGGACCGCCCGCTGAGGTCCGCACCGATCCGGCGGTTCTCGCCGCCTATCTCGGACAGCCCGACGCCGACCCCGACATGCAGGAGGACGCGTGACCTTGGTGATCGAGGACCTGGAGGTGCGCTACGGCGCCGTCCGGGCGTTGCGCGGGGTGTCCTTGACGGCCGAGACAGGGCGGGCGACGGCGCTGATCGGGGCGAACGGTGCGGGCAAAACCAGCCTCCTCCGAGCCGTCGCCGGCCTGCACCGCCCCACCGCCGGCCGGGTGCTGCTCGACGGAAAGGACATCACGGGCACGCCCTCGAACCGGCTCGCCCGCGACGGGCTGTGCCTCGTGCCAGAAGGCAGGCAGCTCTTCGCTGAGCTCAGCGTGGCCGAGAACCTTCGGATGGGGTTGCACGGCACGGGGGTGCGCGGTGCCGAAGCGGCCAAGCGCATCGACGAGGCCTGCGAGATGTTCCCGGCGATGCGCGGCGCGCTGGACAGGCGTGCGGGGCTGCTGTCCGGCGGCCAGCAGCAGATGGTGGCGATCGCGCGTGCCCTGGTCCGGCGCCCGGCGGTGCTGATGCTCGACGAGCCGTCGCTCGGGTTGGCTCCGCGGCTGGTGGCGGAGATCCTGGCAACCGTGCGGCGCCTCGCCGACGACGGTGTCACCGTGCTGCTGGCCGAGCAGAACGCGGCTGCGACGCTGCGGGTCGCGCACCACGGCGCGGTGGTGCAGAACGGGGAGATCGTGCGGGACGACGAGGCGGGGGTGTTGCTCAGCGACGAGGAGGTCAGCCGGCACTACCTGGGATCGTCAGCCCCGCAGGACGACGACACGGGGGTGTCGATCCCCGTGGAACTGCCTGCTGTGCTGCGGGGCCCGCTGCTCCTGTCCAGCGAACGACGGTCGCATTCGTGACCCGGCGTGCCCGCGCGGGACCACGGGGACCAGACATCACCCACACTAAGGTCTCTGCTGTGAGGAAGTCC
>DASYES010000581.1:0-7314 GCA_036498885.1 Pseudonocardia sp. | reverse complement strand
CCGGACGCTCACCCGGGCGGACTGGGTCTGGGCCGCGCTGCTCGCGGTGTCGCTGGCGGTGTTCGTCGTCTCGGGCAACCCGACGGAAGGCGTCGACCGCGCGCCCCTGCGGGACTGGCTGCCGGCGGGCGCCGTCCTCGCCGGGTTGTTCCTGGTCTGCGTCGTCGCCGCGGCCCGCAGCAGGGGTGTGCCGCGGGCGGTGCTGCTCGCAGCGGCCACGGCGCTCGCGTACGGGGTGGCGGCCGCGCTGACCAAGGGCGTCGTGGGGCAGCTCGACGAGGGTCTCGTCGCGTTGCTGGCGAGCTGGGAGATCTACGCGCTCGTCACCGTCTCGGTCGCCGGCACGGTGCTGCAGCAGTCGGCGTTCCAGGCGGGTGAGCTCGGGGCGTCGCTGCCCACGATGATCGTGGGCGAGCCGGTGGTGGCCGTGGTGCTCGGGGTGGCCGTGCTACAGGAGGAGCTGCGGGCCGACGGTGCCGAGTGGGCACTCATCGTGCTGCTCGTCGCCGTGATGGTGACGGCCACCACGGCACTGGCCCGTTCGTCCGCACGGACGACGGGGGTGCCGCGCCCCGCACCCGCCTGAAGAGACGACCGCCGGGTCGTGAACCTGCCCCAGCATGCTGTCGCCGAACAGCATGACCACCGGCTCCGTAGCCACTCTCAGCACCGGAGCTGGCGGCGGACGGCGGTCAGGGTGTGCGAGGCCTGCACGGTGCGCTCGACGTCGGACGCCGCGACGGCCTGCGCCAGCGCGTCGGCCACGACGAGTGCGCTGACCGGCTCGCCGGTGAGTCCCGTCGGGGTGTTCGGCGCCTCGAGGACCACCGTCACCGCGTCAGCGAGCCGCTCGACCCGCTCGTCGGTCACCAGGATCGTGCTCGCGCCGACGGCGCGGGAGCGCTCGATCAGCACCTCGACGTCGGTGGGCAGGCGAGCGGGGGCGAACAGGACCACGGCGTCACCCCGTTCGACCCCCAGGAGATCGTCGGCCAGCCGGAAGCCGGAGGAGTGGACGGCGCGGGAACGCCTGCCCATCCGGCGAAGTTTGAGCGCGAGGTGTTCGGCGACGACGTAGGAGGCGCCGAAGCCGTAGGCGGTGATCTCCCGGGCGGCGAGCAGGAGGCCGACCGCGGCGGTGTAGCGGTCGAGCGAGAAGTTGCTGCGCAGGAGCTCGATCCGGTCGATCGCCTCTTGCGTGACCCGCTCCCAGATGTTGCCGAGGTCTCCGCCGGTCGACTCGATGCGCCGCCGTGCGCGATCGACCGGCGAGGTCTCGCTCGTGAACGGTCCGGCCACCTTGCCCTTCAGCTCGGCGAGGCCGGAGTACCCGAGTCTCTGCAGTGTGCGGATGACCGTGGCGTTGCTCGTGCGCGTCTCGGTGCCGAGGTCGGCGGCCGTCGTGTAGAGCAGCTGCTCCGGTGTGATCTCGGCCAGCCTCCGGCAGACGGCGTGCGCGGCGGGCGCGAAGTGGTCCCAGTTGTCCCGGATGCGGGTTCGCAGCTCGCCGATCGCCGGGTTCCTCGTAGCGCCTATTACATCATGGATGCTCTGTGTAGCATCCCGTTCATCCATGTATCGAACACTACAAGAAACTCGCATCTGTAATGGATCGATACACGAACGGACCGGGAGCTCTTCACACATGCCACGTCCCAGAGTCATCGAGATCTCCGGCTCGACACCGCTCGAACGCGGCACCCGGTACGGAAGCGCGGCGGCCGACCTGATCGTCGACTCGATCGCGTACTACCGCCAGGCGTTCGCGCGCCAGGCCGGCCTCCGCTGGGAGCAGGTGCTGGAGCACACCCGGCCGTGGCACCGGCTCGTCGAGGCCGAGTTCCCGGACTTGCTCGAGGAGATGGCCGGCATCGCCCGCGGCGCGAACGTCGAGCTCGCCGAGGTGGTGGCGCTCAACTGCCGGGGCGAGATCATGTACGACAACTGGTTCTCCCGGGCCGACTCACCCGATCCCGCCGGTGAGCAGCTCGACGGCTGCACGTCCTTCTCCCTGACCGACCAGGCTGCAGGGGACGGCCACGTCTACGCCGGGCAGAACTGGGACTGGCGCCACTGCGTTCGCGACACGGTCGTCGTCCTGCGGATCGTCCAGCCCCCCAAGCCCACGGTGATCATGCAGGTCGAGGCCGGGCAGATCGGCAGGCACGGAGCGAACTCCGAAGGCCTCGCCCTCAACGCGAACGGGCTCGGTGGACGCTTCGACGATTCGGTCGGCGTTCCGCAGACCGTCATCCGGCGCGCCGTCCTGGAGGCCTCCAGCGTCTCCGACGCACTCAAGATCCTCGTGCGTACCCGGGCGCACATCCCCAGCAACGCGCTGCTCACCCACCGCTCCGGGTTCTCGATCGACATCGAGACCACCCCCGGCCCGCACGGGTGGGAGTATCCGGAGGCCGGGCTCCTCGTCCACGGCAACCACTACCAGGCCTTCGTGCCGCCGCAGCTGGCCGAACACCACCGGCCGATGTCGCCGGACTCGCTCCTGCGCGTGCCGCAGGCCCGCAGAGGGCTTGTAGAGGCAGCGCGCCCGGAGAAGTCCGTGGACGTCCGCACCGCCATCCGGACCGCCATGTCGGACCATCTCGGCCACCCCGACTCGCTGTGCGCCCACCCCGATCCCCGCCTGCCGGAGATCGACCGGTGGTCGACGTTCCTGTCCAGCTGCGTCGACCTCACCTCGGGCGAGTACTTCCTCACGTACGGCCCGCCCTGCGAGAGCAGCTACGAGCTCATGCCGTTCAACCTCTACGGCTGAGTAGCCGTTTTCCCCGGGGCATCGGCCGGCCCGCGTCTTCGCTCCTCGTGTCGAGCGTCTGCGCGCGCCGCAACGGTCGCTGACCACTGTTTCCGCGCGACAAGACGGGATCTTGCATGACCCACCGGAAACCTGACACACCGACGTCGGCGTTCTACGAGCGTGGCGCCACGCCGTTCTTCGCGTCGCAGTACGACCAGCGGCTGCACTACTGCCTGTATGTCCCACGCGGGCTCGAGGCCACGCCGGCTCCGCTCGTGGTGGTGCAACACGGCACGTCACGCGCGGCCGCGAGCTACCGCGACCGGCTCCGCGGTTTCGCCGACAGCCACGGCGCCGTCGTCCTCGCACCGCTGTTCCCCGCGGGCCTCGTCGACCCTGGCGACCTGCACAACTTCAAGTTCATCGCATACGAGGGCATCCGTTTCGACAACGCCCTGCTCGCCATCGTCGACGAGGTCGCCGAGCGCTTCCCGGTGACCGTCGACCGCTTCTACCTGCACGGCTTCTCCGGTGGCGGCCAGTTCGCCCACCGGTTCCTCTACCTGCACCCCGACCGTCTGGCCGCCGTGTCGATCGGTGCGCCCGGCCGCATCACGCAACTCGACGACACCCTGCCGTGGTGGCTCGGAACGCAGGACGTCGAGGCGCGGTTCGGCAGGCGGATCGATCTGGAGGCGGTGCGGCGCGTTCCCATCCAGATGGTGGTCGGAGCGCAGGACGTGGAGACCTGGGAGATCAACAACCCGGGTGAGTCCAACTGGATGGACGGGACCGAGAAGACGGGGGCCACCCGGGTCGAGCGTCTGCGGACACTCGAGCGGAACTTCGTCGCGCACGGGATCGACGTGACGTTCGACGTCGTGCCCGGTGTCGCGCACCGCGGCTCGCTCGTGCTGCCGACGGTCGAGACGTTCTTCGGCCGGCTCATCGACGCGACGAGGTCGATCACACGATGACCGTCACGTCGGAAGTGGCCGAGGCCACCGACGGGCACGACCGTCGCCGACCCGCGACCGTGCGACCCGCCGTGAGCAAGGGCCGGCGCGCCGACCGGCCGGCTCCCGAACGGGCGGTCAGGCCGCGTTCGTGCGCGCGGGGGCCGACGGCGCCGTCACGCCCCCGACAGCCTTGGGCACCAGCAGCTCCCCGATCACGGGCAGGGCGAGGAACCCCTCGGCGCCCGCGTAGAGCAGCCCGACGCGCGGCAGGTCGAGATGGTGGCGGTAGGCCAGCACCCGGGGCAGCCACTCGGGGTCGAACTTGGCGTTGAAGTCGTGCAACGACCTGATCTGGAAGAACGGGTTGAGCACACCGACCGCCCAGCGAGCCGCACGCTGGGCGGGGCTGAACGGGATGTCGTCGGCGAAGAGTCGGCCCCACATCGCGAAGTTCATCGAGAGGCGCCGCACACCGCGCTGACCCAGGGCCGCGGCTGCGCCCGCGATGAGGAACTCCGTCATGCCGTTGGGGGCGCCCGGGTCGTGGCGCATGAGGTCGAGCGTGTAGCCGAACGACGGGCCGTAAGCCGGCACCACGCGCAGGAAGCCGCCGGGGACGCCGTTCTCGTCCAGGGCGACGCAGAGCAGGAACTCCTGGTTCGCGGCTGCGCCGGTGACGTCCTGCGACAGCGACATCGTGAACCCGCGCTCCGGTGCCTTGCCCCGCCACTTCGCACTGATCGCGTTGAGCTGCTCCACCAGGCGTGGCGGGGCGTTCGATTCGGCGATGAGCTGGAAGCGGTGGGTCCGTCCGACACGGCGGACCGCGGCCCGCAAGCTCTTGCGGCCCGGGCCGTCGAGGGTGAACCGCGCGCAGTCGAGGATGGCCTCGTCGCCCAGATAGAAGCTCATGAAGCCGCGGGAGGCGTAGAGCGGCATGCTGGCCTCGCGCACGGCGAGGAACGCGGGGTTCCAGGCGCGCTCGTCGCACATGTCGAGGAACTCGTCGAGCGCCCGCACCACCGACTCCGGCGCCCCGATCGGATCGGCGGACACCAGTGCGTAGCCGCCGAGGTAGGTGTAGGCGAGCACGGCCTCGCCGTCGGAGGAGAAGAAGAAGCTCTTGTCGTCGCGCAGGGAGAAGTAGGCGAGTGTGTCCCAGCCGTAGGTGCGGACGAGGCGGTTGGCGTGCTCCCAGTCGCCCTCGGTGTGGGGGTGGCGCCCGACCAGCGGCCGGAACAGCAGGATCGCGAAGACGACCAGCCCGGCGATGCCGAGCGCCAGCAGCGCCGTGGGGAAGAAGTCGGCGAAGAACCGGGAGCGGTAGGTGTACGGGCCGTCCACCCCGACCAGCCCGCCCGCGACGGTGGCGAGCGCGCCCTCCAGGGTGAGCCCGGGTTCGATGCGGTCGCTTTCCACCCAGAGCGTGACGAGCCCGAAGGCGAAGACGCCGGCGAGATAGATCGGCACGAACCGAACCAGCCGCAGCAACGACGGGGGGTCGGCCGGGGCTCGGAACTCGTCGCGGAACCAGACCAACGCCAGCAGCATCGCGACGCAGATCGTGACCGCCACGGGGTGCGGGCCCTTCGTCATGTGCGCGATACCACCCACGATGAAGAGCGCGACGGCCACCTGCCAGGCCAGGCGCTTGCGCTTGGCCAGCTGGTCGGCCAGCAGGATCAGGAGCAGCCCGACGATCGACGAGACGACGTGCCCGGCCACCGGGAGCCAGAGCTGGTCGATCGCGTCCTCGCGACCGTCCAGCCTGGCGTGCACGATCGGGATCTGGGCGAGCAACTGCAGCACCCCGCCGGCCGCCGTGAGCACCGCGATGATCTTCACGGCGCGCCTGCCCTGTTCGGGAGACCGCTGCGGCGCCGGAATCGGGTGTGCCGTCGGGGCAAGATCGGGCAGCGTCGTCACGGGGGCGGTCACGGGGGCCGTCCCGGATCCGTCCCCGGCCGGGGCGCCTGCCACCGGGGTGGGAGGCAGCACGGGCCGCAGCGCGCCCGCAGGTCCGGCGCCTTCGGGCGCGGCGAACTCGGGCCGCAGCGTCGGGAAGAGGATCACCTCGCGGATCGAGTCGACGCCGGCCAGGAGCATCACCAGGCGGTCGATGCCGACGCCGAGGCCACCGGTGCACGGCATGCCGTGCTCCAGCGCGCGGATGTAGTCGAGGTCGATGTCGCCAGCCTCCGGGTCCCCGCCTGCCTTGGCGCGGGCCTCCGCCTCGAACGCCGCGAGCTGCTCGACGGGGTCGTTCTGCTCCGAGTAGGCGTTGCAGAGCTCGAACCCGGTGACGATCAGCTCGAAGCGCTCGACGTACGCGGGGTCGTCCCGATGCGTCCTGGCCAGCGGGGAGACCTCGCGGGGGTAGTCGATGCAGAACACCGGCCCGACGACGTCGTGCTGCACCTTCTCGTCGTAGACCTCCTTCATGAGCCGGCCCGCGCCCCAGCTGCGTTCGTAGGGGATGCGCAGCCGGTCGAGCACGGCCCTGGCCTCGTCGAGCGGCATGCCGGGGTGCATGGTGGCGCCGGTCTTCTCGGCGATCATGTCGGCGAAGCGGACCCGCGGCCACGGTGTGGCGCCCAGGTCGATGGCGCGCCCGCCGTGGTGCACGACCAGCGAGCCGTCGGAGTCGCCGAGCGCCGCCCGTGCTGCGGTCGTGATCATGCCCTCGACCAGGTCCATCATGTCGTGGTAGTCGGCGAAGGCCTGGTAGGCCTCGAGCATCGTGAACTCGGGGTTGTGCCGGGTGTCGATGCCTTCGTTGCGGAACACCCTGCCGATCTCGAACACCCGCTCGAGCCCGCCGACGATCAGCCGCTTGAGGTGCAGTTCCAGCGCGATGCGCAGGTACATGTCGAGGTCGAGCGCGTTGTGGTGGGTGACGAACGGGCGAGCCGAGGCCCCACCCTGGATGGTCTGCAGTACCGGGCCCTCGACCTCGGTGAAGCCGTGGTCCTCCAGGTACCGGCGGATCGCGCGGATCGCGGTGTGCCGGATCCGGAAGATCTCGCGGGTGCGCTCGTTGGCGGCGAGATCGACGTAGCGCTGCCGGTAGCGGGTCTCCACGTCACTGAGGCCGTGGTGCTTGTCCGGCGCTTCGAGCAGCGACTTGCCCAGCAAGGCGAAGTCCCGGACGCAGACCGAGAGCTCCCCGCGCCGCGTGGTCATCACCGTGCCCTCGACACCCACCCAATCGCCGCGGTCGAGCTCGTCGAACTCGTGGTGGCGATCGGGCCCGAGCACGGCCGTGTCGACGAACAGCTGGATCGTGCCGGTGCGGTCGCGCAGGAGCGCGAAGCTCAGGCCGCCCTGGTGCCGGACGAGGTCGAGACGGCCGGCGATGCGCACGTGCTCGGCGGTGTGGGTGTCGGGCCCCAGCGCGTGGTGGGCCGCCCGAATCTCCGCGGTGGTGTGGTCGGTGGGGTAGCGGTAGGGCAGCCCGTGTCCGGTACGTGCGGCCTCGAGCTTGCGCAAGCGGTGTTCCCGCTTGTCTGCGCTATGCCGGGCAGCATCTGTACCGGACGTCATCATGGAAACGATAGGGTCGTCGGCCCCTCGGGCCCAAAGGCTTCGATACCCCCG
>DASYES010000580.1:0-8237 GCA_036498885.1 Pseudonocardia sp. | reverse complement strand
ACGAGTTCTTCGGTACGGAGGATCGCATCGGCGACGATGACCTCCCGGATCAGCGACGTGGCTGAACGCTTGCCGTCCGGAGTTCTGGACACCTGCACGTATATCGATCTAGGGGTGCTCGACCCGAACGCACTCCCCGCGGTGCCGGAGATCTCGGCGATCACACTGGCAGAACTGCACCAGGGCGTCGCGATGGCCCGGAACTCGGCTGTTCGAGCGGCTCGAACGGAGCTGCTCGGCTCTGCGATCGTGAACTTCGACCCTCTTCCGTTCGACCGCGACGCTGCGGCTCGGTACGGCACGCTGGTCGCGCTGACCGTTGCTGCCGGTCGTGATCCTCGACCTCGCCGGATGGACCTCATGATCGCCGCAGTCGCTTCGTCGCGAGGTCTCCCTCTCTACACCCGCAACGGTGGCGACTTCGCGCACCTGCACGACGCGCTCGACGTCGTGTCCGTCTGATCCGGCTACTGATCCGCCAGGCGGTGCAGCAGCCAGTCCTGGGATGTCCGGATGAGGGCGTAGCGCCGGTCGTCGTCCCTGCCGTGCAGGGTGAGGAGGATGCGCCGCTCGGAGCGGTCGTGCTCCTCCCACCAGCCGATGTCGGCGATCGACTTGTCCTCGTCCTCATAGGTGAGGTGTTCGAGCTCGTGGTCGGGCACCGCGACGGCCAGCCGCTTCTCCCCGGGCACCTCGGGCAGCCCTCTCGGCACCGCCCACGAGCGCAGCACGCCGTGCTCCTCCAGGCGCAGGTCGAAGTGGTGGCGTGGCCGCCGGTGCTCGTGCAGGACGAAGGCCGGACGGTGCTCGCCCGTCACCACCCGCGGGTGCGCCACTCCGGCAGACTAATGACGAGCGCGTTCGGCTAGCGCGGCAGCGTGGGCTCGACCCGTTCGAGTGGCGTCGGACTGACGGAGAAGTATCCCGCGAACGGGCGCTCCTGGGCCGCGATCATGACGATCGCCGCAGCGGCCGCCGCGGCGAAGAGCGCCATCGCGATCGCCGCTCGGCGTCGGTTGCCGCTGTGGACGAACCCGATCGCGAACGAGGTGAGGATCGCCAAGGTGGCCACGGCTCCCCACGCGGCCCCGTTGACGGAGGACTGGCTCACGATGATGCGCTGGCGCCGGGCATCCAGCGCATGCTCGAGGGATGTGACGATCTCCTGCTGGGCGATCGTCTGGCCGGGACCCTCGGCGCGCAGGGCGAGCGCCATCGCTTGGAGATCTGCGAGCGTGGCCGGCACGACGGACAGCGTCGCTCCCTGCTCGGCCATCTGCGGCCACTCTTTCGCGACCGCGTCCTCGATGTAACTGCGAGCAAGGCTGCGCATCCGTGCTTCCGGTTCACCCGGAAACTCGGCGGAGAGCAGGACGACCGCGCGCAGCGAGCTCGCCTCCTCGCTGACCGCGGCCGCAGCGCGTTCTCCTGAAGCCCAGACCTGCGCCTCCACAAACCCCACCAGCAACGCGAACACGATTTCCATCGGTGCGAGCAGCCCAGGTGAAATCGAGGCGAACGCGCCGCCGTGCTCGCAGTGTGAGAGCGAGATCACCGCCGCGTAGATCGTCGCCGTGACGAGAACAGTAACTCCGAACACGAACGCGGCCACCAGAACTCGGGAAGGCCGTGCAGCCAGTTCGGCACTCCGTGAATCGTCCTCGCCGCCGACGCCGAATTCAAGGTGGAATCCACCCCCGTCGGGTGCTCGGGGAGCAAGGTCGAAAGTCATCTCGGCGATCCCGTGCAGGTCCTCGGGCGGTGTGCCGATGATGTCGGGAGATGTTGTCAGATCAGAGATCGAGTTTCGGAAACTCGGGGCCTTCGCTGCTGCTCTTGACCGCCTCTCCAGGTGTACGAAGGATTGCGGTCGCGCTAGGAGAGGAGCAAGCCATGAGCCACGTTCGCATCGGTGTCTACGCTCTGACCGCCGGGACGGCCAAGGAAGCCGGTGATCGTGCTCGGGAGGGAATGCTGAGCGTGTTCCGGGCCCAGCCTGGCTTCAAGGCCTACGGGCTGGCCGAAACTCAAGAGGGCAAACTGATCTCGGTGAGCCTGTGGGACTCGGACGAGCAGGCTCAGCAAGCCAATGAGCTGGCCGCCTCCTGGGTCGGTGAGAACCTGGCCGACCGGATTCGGCTCGAGACCACTCAGGTCGGCGACTTCATGTTTTTCGAGAGTGCGTGACAACTGCCGCCGAGGAGCCACCTCGACGTGCACGGCCTCGTGTCGATCCTGGTTGCGCAGCCGGCGAGCGACACGCCCAGCTCCAGGGCCGGTCCGGCCGGGCGCGACGCGGTTTCGGTCGGGCACGGCGGGGCGCCGAGCTCGATCCACTTGTGGGTGATCCGGACCGAGTGGCCGCAGCACGGGAAATCCGACGCCGAGACGCTCGCCCAGCCCTCCGGCGTTCCGGGGGGAATGTGGGCCGGATTGTTCTGGTTGGTGGCAGGTGTAGCCGTGATCACGGCGGCCGGGTGCTGCTTTTCGGATGCAAGCTGTGAGGAGAAACGTGGACGCGGGTGAATGGGACAAATTCAACACGCGCATCATCGACGAGTTCCGAGCCAACGAGGGCCGGGTGGCTGAGTCCGACGGCTACCCGACGATCTTGATCCATCACATCGGCGCGAAGTCGGGCATCGAGCGGGTGGCGCCTCTGGCCTGCTTCCCCGAGGACGGCGGGAGCATGCTGATCATCGCTTCCAAGGCCGGGGCGCCGACCAACCCGGACTGGTACTACAACGTGAAGGCCAACCCGAGGTTCACCGTCGAGACGGGTACCGAGACCTTCCTGGTGCACGCCGAGGAGGTGGTCGGGCCGGAGCGCGACGAGATCTTTGCGCGGGTGGCCGCCGAGCGCCCCAATTTCGGCGGGTTCCAGCAGAAGACGACACGGCCGATCCCCGTCCTGCGCCTGACCCGGGTGTCCTGAGCGAGGATCAGGCCCGACGTCGACCCGCAGACCAGCGTGCGTGCCGCGCTGGAGCACGGCACGGAGCAGGGGTCGAACCCGCTCACGGCCGCCGTGCTCGATCCCGGCGGTGCTCGATCCCCGTCCAGCGACGCGCAGCCTGCTTACCAGCCGCGTTTCCGCCACTCGCCGAGGTGTGGGCGCTCCCGGCCGAGCGTGGTGTCGTCGCCGTGCCCCGGGTACACCCACGTCTCGTCCGGCAGCGGGCCGAACACCCGTTCCTCCAGGTCGTCCATGAGCGACCCGAACTCCTTCGGTCCGGCCGTCTTGCCGGGCCCGCCGGGGAACAGGGAGTCGCCGGTGAAGATGTGGGGGTGGTCGGCGCCGCGGTAGACCAGCGCGATCGATCCCGGCGTGTGGCCGCGCAGGTGCACGACCTCGAGTTCGACCTCCCCGAAGCGCACGGTGTCGCCCTGCTCCACCAGTTCGTCCATCGGGATGGGCAGCTCGGGGGCGTCCAGTGGGTGGGCGATCTGGCGGGTCTGGAACATGCCCGCGACCGCGCCGAGGGCCTGCCAGTGGTCGGCGTGGCGATGGGTCGTGACGAGGTGCTGCAGCTCGGGCCGGGTGGGGGAGGCGCCGACGAGGTCCGCCAGCCGGTCGGGCTCGTTCGCCGCGTCGATCAGCAGGGCCTCGTTCGTGGCCCGGCAGACGAGCAGGTAGGCGTTGTTGTCCATCGGGCCGACGGAGAGCTTGGTGATGCTCAAGGCGTCGAGGTCGCGTCGGGTCGCTGCGCCGCCGGGGTCGGTATGACCTGAGTAGCTGTCGAGGACGTCCACCGCGACAGCCTAGCCAGCGACGGCCCGTCACGATTGCATCGCGGCGATGTGCCTGCTTCATCCGAATTGTTGACATCGCGAAGGTCGCTCGACAACCATCCGTCGACACCGGACTCCCGGTGCGCCCACGGTCGACGAGGAGCGTTGTTCAGATGGCGCAAGATCCCAGTGTCAGCCGACGACGATTCCTCGGTCTCCTCGGCGCGGCCACGGCACTGCCGGTGCTGTCGGCGTGCGGGAGCAGTGTCGGCGGTGGCGGCGGATCCCCCACCGGTGGGGGCGGCACGATCAAGGTCGGCCTCGTCGTCCCGCAGTCCGGGGTCTACGCCGCGCTCGGCACCGACATGCAGCGCGGCTGGGATCTCTGGCTCGCCGACCACGGGCAGAAGTTCGGGAACTACACCGTGGAGACCGTCGTCGCCGACGAGGGCGAGACGCCCCAGACCGGCGTGCCTGCCGTGCAGAAGGTGCTGCAGAGTGACGGGGTCGACGTGGTGGTCGGGCTGGTCAACTCCGCCACCGCGCTGGGCGTGCGCGACGTGCTCAGCGAGTCGAAGAAGCTGCTGATCGTCACGAACGCAGGCGCCGAGGACGTCACGGGCAAGGCCCGCACGCCCTACATCTGGCGCAGCTCCTTCACCAACGGGCAGATCGCGGCCGCGATGGGCACGCACCTCGCCCAGTCAGGCTTCTCCGAGGGCGTCTACGCGATCGCCCCCGACTACGCAGCCGGCACCGAGGTCATCACCGCCTTCACCAAGGCGTTCGAGACCGGCGGCGGGCGGGTGGTCGGGCAGGCGAAGACGCCGTTCGGCACCACCTCGGACTACCAGCCGTTCCTCACCGGCATCCAGAGCTCCGGGGCACGCGCCACGTTCTGCTTCTACTCGGGAGCCGAGGCGATCAGCTTCGTGAAGCAGTACGCGCAGTTCGGGCTCTCGTCGACGATCCCGCTGTACGGGTCGGGCTTCCTCACCGAGGGCAACGTGCTGCCGCAGCAGGGCGACGCGGCGGTGGGCGTGCAGACGACGCTGCACTACACCGACCAGCTCGACAACCCGGCCAACAACGCCTTCGTGCAGGCCTACAGCGCGAAGTACGGCGAGAGCCCCAGCTGCTTCTCGGTGCAGACCTGGGACGCCGCCAACGTCCTCGACCGGGCACTCACCTCCGCCACGGGAGTCGACGGGGACGCACTCGCCGCCGCGCTGGGCGGCATCGGCACCGTTGACGACAGCCCGCGCGGGCCGTGGACCTTCGACAACCAGACCCCGCGGCAGAACATCTACCTGCGCCGCGTGGACAACTCCGGGGGCACGCTGGTGAACGCCGTGGTGGAGGACCTCGGTCCGCAGAGCCAGCCGGCAGCCTGATGCTCGTCAGCGTCCTCAACGGCCTCGCGATCGGGTCGCTGCTCTTCATCCTGGCCGTCGGGCTCTCGATCGTCTTCGGGATGATGGACGTCCTCAACCTCGCGCACGGCGCGCTGTTCCTCGGGGGCGCCTATCTCGGCGCAGCCTTCGCCGGCAGCTGGGGTGGCTTCCTCGCCGCGCTCGCGCTGGCGGCGGTCGGCGGCCTCGCCGCTGGTGTGCTGCTGTCGCTCATGACCGAGCCGCTGCGCAAACGCTCGCACCTCGACCAGGCCCTGCTGACGCTCGGCGTGGCGTTCGTCGTGGCCGAGCTACTGATCATCGCGTTCGGGGACGACCCGTTGTCGGTGGCCGCGCCCCCCGCGCTCGACGGCTCGGTGTCGCTCCTCGGAGCGACCTACCCCACGTACCGGCTGGTGCTGATAGGGGTGGGTGCCGTACTCGCCCTGGTCGTGTACCTCGTGGTGGAACGGACGCGGGTGGGCGCGCTCGTGCGGGCCACCGTGGCCGACCGCGAGATGGTGGCCGCGCTCGGCGTCGACAACCGGATGGTGCAGGCCACGGTGTTCGCCGTCGGCTCGCTGCTCGCCGCCACGGCCGGAGTGCTGGGCGGCCCGATCTACGGCGCGCGCCCGGGGCTCGACGCGACGGTCCTCATCCTGGCGCTGGTCGTCGTCGTGATCGGCGGGCTCGGTTCGGTGCGCGGTGCGCTCGTCGGTGCGCTGATCATCGGGCAGGTCGACACGCTGGGCCGCTTGCTGCTACCGGATTTCGCCTCGTTCATCCTCTTCGCCGCGCTCGCGCTGGTGCTCGTCCTGCGGCCGCACGGTCTGTTCGGGAGTCCGGCATCGGCGGGCGCGCGATGACGGCACTGGACGCGCCGGCGGTGCCCGGAGGGGCGGCCGCGACGTCCCCGCGCGCGCCCCGGGGCCGGAGCGGCCTCGTGGCGGCGACCGTGATCGTCGTGCTCGCCGCGGCTCCGCTGTTCCTCGCCCCGTTCGCCACCACCACGCTGACCCGCATCCTGGTGTTCGCGCTGTTCGCCGTGAGCCTGGATCTGCTCGTCGGCGTCACCGGCCTCCCCTCGCTCGGCCACGCCGCCTACTTCGGCGCCGGTGCGTACGCCGCAGGCTGGGTGTCGATCAACATCACCGCTCAGGCGCCGGTGCCGTTGCTGGTCGGAGCTGCCGTCGGTGCCGTCGCCGCCGCGCTGACCGGATGGATCACCGTGCGCACCGGCGGGGTCTTCTTCCTCATGCTCACCCTTGCCATCGGCGAGATGGTGCAACAAGTGGCCAACACCTGGGAGAGCGTCACCGGCGGGGCCAACGGGCTCACCGGCGTCCCGTCCGTGCGGATCGCGGGGGCGCCGCTCGCGAACCCGGGCTTCCTGTACTGGTACGTGCTCGCCGTGTTCGTCCTGGGCTTCGTGCTCGTCTGGCTCGTGGCGCGCTCGCCGTTCGGCGCGGCGCTGCGCGGAATCCGCGACAACGAGCCGCGCATGCGTGCCATCGGCTACCCGACGGCCCTCTACAAGTACGGAGTCTTCGTGGTGGCGGGCGCCGTAGCGGGCCTCGCCGGTTCGCTGCTGGTGGCTCAGCAACGGCTCGTGACGCCGGCCGATCTCGGGTTCCTCACCGCGTCGTTCGCGCTGCTGGCCGTGATCATCGGCGGCGCCGGTTCGCTGTGGGGGGCGTGCATCGGTGCGGCGCTGGTGATCCTGGTCCGGGACGCGCTCGGGCCCAGCCTCGGCGGTCACGGCACGCTCGTGCTCGGCGCGGTGTTCGTGCTGGTGGTCTACCTGCTGCCGCGGGGCGCCGCGGGCCTGCAGCTGTGGCGACGGCGAGGTTCGTCGTGACCGCGCTGCACTGCACCGGCCTGACCCGGTCGTTCGGTGCGCTGCGGGCCGTGGACGCCGTCGACGTGGCGGTCGCCCCCGGCGCCAGGCACGCATTGATCGGCCCCAACGGCGCCGGGAAGTCCACGCTGTTCAAGCTGGTCACAGGCACGATGCGGGCGGATGCCGGTCGTGTCGAGCTCGGGGGCCGCGACGTCACCGGCTTCTCGGAGGTGAAGCGCTGCCGGCTCGGGATGAGCCAGACGATGCAGCACGCGAGCCTCTTCGCCTCGATGACGGCGGTCGAGACGGTCGCGCTGGCCGCGGCGCGCCACGAGAGCGGGCGGATCTCCCTGCTGCCGCGCAGGCAACCTCGGGTGGTCGCGCGGGCGGAGGAGCTGCTGTCCGACGTCGGTCTCGGTGGGCGTGGCGGCGTGCGCGTCTCCGCGCTGTCGCACGGCGAGCGCAAGCAGCTGGAGGTGGCGCTCGCGCTGGCCTGCCGCCCGTCACTGTTGCTGCTCGACGAGCCGGCGGCCGGGATGTCGCCCGGCGAGAGCGCTCGGCTGATCGAGCTGCTGCGCGGGCTGCCGCAGGAGATCACCGTGCTGTTCGTGGAGCACGACCTCGACCTGGTGTTCTCGCTGGCGGACGCGGTGACCGTGCTGCACCTCGGCCGAGTGCTGCTCTCCGGCACGCCCGACGACGTCCGCGCGAGCGACGCGGTCCGCGAGGCCTACCTGGGCACCGGCCGGCGTGAGGAGCTGTTTCTGCCATGAGCTTCCTCGAGGTGCGTGGACTCGTCTCCGGATACGACCGCGGCAGGGTGCTGCACGGTGTCGATCTCACCCTCGACACCGGTGCCGTGCTCGGGCTGCTGGGCCGCAACGGCGTCGGCAAGTCCACGCTGATCATGACGCTGGCCGGGCTCGTCCCGGCGGTTGCCGGGTCGGTGCGCCTCGCCGGGGTCGAGCTGGCCGGGAAGCGACCCGACCTGGTCGCCCGTGCCGGGGTGGCGCTGGTGCCGCAGGGACGCCGGGTGTGGGCGACGCTCACGGTGACCGAGCATCTCGCACTGGCGCGTTCGCGTTCGCGGTCGCGACCCGGCACCTGGACCGTCGACGCCGTTCTCGACCTGTTGCCCCGGCTCGCCGAGCGCCGTCGGCACTACGCAGGACAGCTCTCCGGCGGGGAGCAGCAGATGCTCGCCGTGGCCCGGGCCCTGCTCACCAACCCGCGGCTGGTGCTGCTCGACGAGCCGTCCGACGGGCTCGCTCCGG
>DASYES010000579.1:0-1670 GCA_036498885.1 Pseudonocardia sp. | reverse complement strand
CGCGTCGAGGAGCCACTCGCGGCCTGACCAGCTTCTTCCGGTCTCCCCTGGGGTGGGGGCTCGATCGCGCGGGCGGTGTACGGGGGAGCGCGTCGGGACCGGGCGAAAATGTCAGGGGTGGCTGCCAGGATGAGGTCGTGCTTTTCCTCGACCTGGCAGCCACATCGGCTGCCGTGACGGCGGTGCCCGGGCGCAAGGCCAAGATCGAACTCATGGCCGACGCGCTCCGCCGGCTTGAGCCCGACGAGATCGCGGCGGGGTCGGCCTATCTCGCGGGTGAGCTGCGGCAGCGGCAGACCGGCGTGGGTTATGCGAGCTTGCGCGACCGGCCGCCGCCCGCGGCCGAGCCGACGCTGACGGTCGCGGCCGTGGACGCGGCGATCGCGGAGATCTCGGTGGTGGCCGGCTCGGGGTCTCAGGCGCGGCGGCGTGAGCTGCTGGGAGCGTTGTTCGGGGCCGCGACCGGCGATGAACAGCGGATGTTGATCGGGCTGTTCGGGGGTGAGCTACGCCAGGGTGCGCAGGCGGGGCTGCTGGCCGACGCGATCGCCAAGGCGGCGGAGGTGCCGGTGACCGCGGTGCGACGGGCGCTGCTGCTCTCCGGTGATCTCAAGCAGGTGGCGGTCGCCGCGCTGACCCTGGGTGCGGCGGCGCTGGCCGAGATCCGGCTGCGGGTGGGCACACCGCTTACGCCGATGCTCGCGCAGAGCGCGCCGGACGTGAGTGCCGCGCTGCTCGCGACGGGTGCGCCCGCCACCGTCGACGTGAAGCTCGACGGCATCCGCATTCAGGTGCACCGATCCGGCAACGAGGTGGCCGTGTTCAGCCGCAGCCTCGACGACATCACCCCGCGAATGCCCGAGGTGGTCGACGCGGTGCGCAAGCTGCCCGTAGGCGAGATCGTGCTGGACGGCGAAGCCATGGCGCTCGATGCTTCGGGGCGGCCGCGGCCGTTCCAGGAGACGTCCAGCCGAGCCGCCACGCGCGGGGCGGTGACGGTCGCGCTCAGCCCGTACTTCTTCGATCTGCTGCATCTCGACGGCACCGACCTGCTCGACAAGCCCGGCCGCGAGCGGTGGGCCGCGCTGGCCGACGCGCTGCCGGGTTCGCTGATCGTGGGCCGGGCGACCGCCACGTCAGAGGAGGAAGCAGCCGCGGCCTTCGCTGCGGCCATCGCCGACGGGCAGGAAGGGGTGGTGATCAAGGCCACCGAGGCCCCGTACGACGTGGGCCGCCGCGGCTCCGCCTGGGTCAAGGTCAAACCTCGGCACACGCTCGACCTGGTCGTTCTCGCCGTCGAGTGGGGGCACGGACGCCGGCGCGGGTGGCTGTCCAATCTGCATCTGGGCGCGCGCGATCCGCGTACGGGCGGGTTCGTGATGCTCGGCAAGACGTTCAAGGGCCTGACCGACGAGCTGCTGAGGTGGCAGACCGAGCGTTTCAAGGAGCTCGCGACCAGCGACAACGGGTGGGTCGTCGAGGTGCGGCCGGAACAGGTGGTGGAGGTCGCGTTCGACGGCGTGCAGACGTCGCCCCGCTATCCCGGTGGGGTGGCGCTGAGGTTCGCGCGGGTCCTGCGATACAGGGATGACAAACGAGCGGAGGAGGCCGACACCATCGACATGGTGAAGGAGATCGGCGGCTATCCGGCGGCGTGATCCGGCCGGACG
>DASYES010000578.1:0-1825 GCA_036498885.1 Pseudonocardia sp. | reverse complement strand
CCGCTCTCGACGCTCCCGGACCACGCCGCCCTGCGCGAGCAGGGGTGGGGCGACAAGGTGGTGCCGACGTTCCGCCCGGACGCGCTCCTGCATCTCGACCGCCCGACGTGGACGGCCGACGTCGACCAGCTGGCCGAGCTGACCGGCGTGGACACCTCGACCTACGACGGGTTCGGTGAGGCGTTGCGCGCCCGCCGCCGCGCTTTCGTGGAAGCGGGTGCGATGGCCACCGACCACGGGCACCTCGGCACCGACACCACGCCACTGTCCGCCGCCGAGGCCGCCCGGGTGTACGCCGCAGCACGCGCGGGGCACGTCGAACCGGCCGACGCCGCCGCGTTCGCGGGCCACATGCTGCACGAGATGGCCAGGATGAGCTGCGAGGACGGGCTGGTGATGCAGGTGCACCCCGGCGTGCTGCGCGACCACGATGCCGCCGTGCACACCCTCCACGGTCCCGACCAGGGCTTCGACATCCCGGTGGCCACCGAGTTCACCCGCGGGCTGCGCCCATTGCTGGAGTCGTTCGGCCGGGACCCCCGATTCCGGCTCGTGGTGTTCACGGTGGACGAGACCACCTACTCGCGCGAGCTCGCCCCGCTCGCCGGCGTCTATCCGGCGATGCGGCTCGGCGCGCCGTGGTGGTTCCTCGACACGCCGGACGGGATGCGCCGCTTCCGCGAAGCCGTCACGGACACCGCGGGCTTCTACAACACCACGGGCTTCGTCGACGACACGCGCGCATTCCTCTCCATCCCGGCCCGCCACGACCTGGCCCGGCGCGTGGACGCCGGCCACCTCGCCCGGCTGGTGGCCGAACACCGCCTAGGCCTGGACGAAGCGCTGGAGACGGCGGTCGACCTGGCCTACAACCTCCCCAGGGAGAGCTACGCCCGCCGCGCCTGAGGGGCGACGCCCCGGGGTGAGCTGAACGAGCGGCGCTTCGGGCCGGTAGGTCCGGACGAACGCGCCGCTCGTACACCTGGATGGGGTACGTGCATTGCTGGTTGAGCGAGTGGCCCATCCGCACGGTAGGTCCGGACGAGCGGGCCAACCGTCCGGCCCCCACGCTGGGTCGAAGCCGGCGGGGCGGGGTGTCCGGGACCATCGCGGGAATCGCTGGGCGGGGCGGGCGAATCGGGAGATGGACGAGTGGCGCGTTCACGCGACAGGTCCGGACGAACGGGCCGCTCGCCCACCGGCCCGGCCGCCCGTGACTCATGATCACCAAGACGGGACCCACAACCGCAGATGACACGGCTCCCCGGCCCAAAACGCTGATCATGCCCGGATCAGGCTCCAACGACCGGCTCGCCGCCCCGCCTCACCGCCGTTGACCGAACGGCACTCGCACGCGACAGGTCCGGACCGACGTGCCCCTCGTGCGGTCGGCGCCCCTGGCTCAGCGCACCTTGATCCGGGCGTCGCCGGACTTGCCGTACTCCTCGTGGAGCGCGGGGAGCAGCTCGCGCTCGGCGAAGGCGAGGAAGTCCGGCTGCGTCTCGCCACCGATTTGTACGAGCGCGACGTGCGTGAACCCCGCGTCCACGAACGGCCGTACCGCTTCGACGTGCGCCGCCACGTCCGGGCCGCAGGCGAGCGCCTCGGCCACGTCCTCCTGCCGCACGAATTGGGTGGCGGAAGCGAAGGCCGCGGGACCGGGCAACTCGGCGTTGACCTTCCAGCCACCAGCGAACCAGCGGAACTGGTCGTGGGCCAGCGCAACCGCCTCGTCGGGGTCGGTGCCCCAGCAGATCGGCTGCTGACCGATCTTGGGCAGTGTCACGCCCGCGGCCTCGTCGAAGTTCTGCACCAGGTCCGGGCG
>DASYES010000577.1:0-7584 GCA_036498885.1 Pseudonocardia sp. | reverse complement strand
CGTCGTGCTCGGGGTCTTCGCAGCGCGCTCGCCGCGGATCCGCGCTGCACTGCGCACGGCCCGCGCGGACACCCGCGCCGGACTGCTCTCCCGGGGCACCTTGCCCGGGGTGCTGCTGCTCTCGGCGGCAGCGCTCGTGGGCTACCTCGTGCTCTTCGTGGTGGCGGCGCGGGTCGCGGGATCCGAGGCCACGATCGGCCAGCTGCTTCCCCTGCTGATGGTGGCGCTGCTCGCGATGGCTCTGCCACTCAACATCGGCGGCTGGGGGCCGCGGGAGGCCGTCAGCGCGGTCGCGTTCGGGGCAGTGGGGTTCACTGCCGCGCAGGGGCTCACCGTCGCGGTCGTGTACGGGGTGCTCAGCCTGATCGCGTGCCTTCCCGGCGTCGGAGTGCTGCTGCTGCGAGACCCGATCAGCAGGCGACTGCGTCAGCGCGCGGAGGCGACCCCTGCCGCACCCGCAGGTGACACCTGTGCCGAAAAGGACGTCCTGCCGACTAGTGTGGCAGGGGTGCTGATCCTTGTCCGGCACGGACAGACGGAGGCCAACGCTCGTGGGCTGCTCCTCGGCCGGGCCGATCCGCTGCTGAACGAATCCGGGTATCGCCAGGCGCAAGCACTGGCCGAGGCACTTCCCCGGCCCAGTCGCATCGTGTCCAGCCCGCTCCGGCGTGCGCGTGACACGGCCGCCGTGCTCGCCTGCTCCGCGCCCGGCGCTGCGGACGCCGGGGACGTGGAGGTCGACTCGCGGTGGATCGAGATGGACTACGGCGACCTGGACGGCAGACCTGCCACGGCGCTCGACGAGCGGTCGTGGTTGACGTGGCGGCAGGACCCCGACTTCGTGCCTGCCGGTGGCGAGTCGCTCGCGGACGTCTGCACCCGGGTGCACGAGGCCTGCGCCGAGCTGGCCGACGACGCCGCGAGCGGTGACGTGGTGGTGGTCAGCCACGTCTCCCCGATCAAGGCGGCCGTCACCTGGGCGCTGGGGGTGGGCGACGAGGTGGGCTGGCGGATGTTCCTCGGTGATGCCGCGATCTGCCGGATCGACACCAGCGGCCGGGTGCCGCTGCTTCTGGCCTTCAACGACCCGTGTCCGCTCGACAAGAGCGTGCGGGCCGAAAGCTGACGACTCAGCCCGCCGCTGTCGCGGCCTCGCGTGGCCGGGCCAGGCGGGCGTAGACGTCGCCGGAGCGGCCCAGCGGCCGGTAGCGCTCCAGCAGCTGCACCAGCCCGGCCGCGTCGAGCCAGCCCTCGCCTGCGAACCGCATGGTCTCGATCGGGGAGTAGTTGTACTCGTAACCGCCTGCCGGTGCACCGAGCCGTTCCACGAGATCCAGAGCGGTGAGGGCGGCGTCGTGCGCGGGCGGGAGGTACTCGAAGGACAGCGCGCGCAGCGGCCGCGTGAGCCCCGCCAGCACCTCCACCTCGAAGCCCTCGACGTCGATCTTGCAGAAGGCCGGCTCGCCGTGAGCGGCGATGAGGTCGTCGAGGGTGGCGACGTCCACCTCGACGGCGCGGTCCCACTTCACCCAGGAGAAGCTCTGGTCCGCGGTGACCGACTCGATCCAGTCCGGCGACATCGATGAGACCGTCGGCGTTGCGGTGGAGATGCCCAGCCGTGCCCGTCCGGCCCGTGCCCCGACGGCCTCCGGCAGGATGGTGACCCTTCGGTCACGGCCGAAGAAGAGACGCAGGACGCGCAGGCAGTCGGGCTGCGGCTCCACGGCGATCACCCGCGCTCCCAGCTTCCGCCACGCGCGCACCCGGCTCCCCACGTGGGCGCCGATGTCGAATCCGACGTCGCCCGGCCCGAGGAACTCGCTGTAGAACCGCACCATCCGTCGGTGCCTGCCCGGCACACCGTGGTACATGGCCAGGGATCGCACGATCCCCCGAGCGCGGCGGAGCATGCGGTGACTTTACTCGGGCCCTGTTCCTCCAACGATCCAGAACGGGCTATCCCGCGACATAGCCCCAGACGGCGTCCGAACCCGAGTGGCCGGCGAGAACCGTGAAGGCGATCGCGACCACGCCCGAGACCGCGGACAGCGCCCCGACGAGCCGGATGCCCGAGCCACTCGGCCGCCGGCCGAGCACGGCCGCCACGATCGCGAGCGCCGCGAACGGCCATGCCGCCACCATCGTGAACAGGCCGAACCGCCCGTGCTGCGCGATCACCGGGGCGAACTCCGCGGTGACGTCGATCGCGGCTTCGAGCTGGTCGCCTGCGAGCTTCGCCAGCGTTGCCGCCACGGCCCCCGCGAGCGCTCCGGCTGCGACGAGCAGCCCGTACGGCCGTATCCACGCGGGTCGCACCGCGAGGCAGACGGCGCCGAGCGCGGCGAGCGGGACGAGGACCACCACCGCGTGGACGAGGAGCGGATGCGCTGGGACGCCTGCGATCGTGATGAGCACGGCAGCATGGTGGACCATCGCGGCCGGCTGCGGCACTGCCGACGATCCACGGTTCGGGATCGGCAACAGGACCCCGTCCGGTTCGATACGGTCGCGAACCGCTGATCGAGCGGGACCGTAGAGCGGTCAGTCCCTCGCCGGTGGCTCGCCTGCGCGTTCGAGCGCGGTGGGCCTCAGGTTCCGCATCGCGCGGGTGCCCTCCTGCCGGGCGGAAGGCCGTCGACCGGGCCTGCCGACGGGCTCGGACGCCACCTCGCCCCGCTCACGGGCGATCTCCTGCCGCAGCGCGGTGAGGATCCGCTCGACACTGCCGCCGTCGCCGAACAGCTTCTGCATGTTGTCCCGCTGACGGAACCGCAGAGGGTCGGGCGTGCCGCCGACGAACGTCGCGGCCAGCTCGCGCACCTCCTCCACGGTGTGCGCCGTGTGCACTCCCCTGACGACCTGTTTGCCGATGGCGTTGAAGGGACGGTGCCCCGCGCGCTCGAAGAAGATCACCGGCTTGTCGAAGAGCTGATACTCCACCAGCATCGACAGCCCGTCCGTCACCATGACGTCGGAAGCGGCGAGGGTCGGGCCGTAGTCCGCCTCGGACAGCACCGCGGTGTTGGGCAGTGCGGTCCACTCCCGCATCCAGGCGTCGAACTCGGGGCGGCTGACGGGGGAGGCGTCCGAGTCGAAGAACGGCAGCAGCGCCGGGTGCGGCATGAACACGAACTGCGTGTCGGCGCAGCCCTTGGCCCACGCGAGCATGTCGTCACGCATGAGGTGGAAAGCGCCGAAATCCGTCCAGCCCTGGGCGATGGTGTGGTGCGCGGACCAGACGATGCGGCCGGGCCGAGCCACGCCGTCCGCCGTGGCGTACACCGGCCAGTCGGGCGGTGCTGTCCGCAGGTGGTCGGCCTTGGGGTGGCCGACGACGCGGAACTGCGCGCCGCCGCGTGCACCGTCGCGGACGGCCGTCTCGAGCATCATCTCGTTGGTGCAGAAGACCAGCCAGGCCGCGCGGTGGTACTCGCTGTCGACCGCGGTGTTGGACGCCTGGTGGTTCGGCACGTTGACGACGATGTTCATCGTCTCGTAGGGGACGAGGCACGTGCGGGCGAAGCCGAGCCGTTCGGTGCTCAGTTCGTCGGCGATGTCGGCGTCCCACTGGGACTGCCGGAAGATCACATCGGGTTCGATCGCCTTGATCAGTCGGAGGACGTCACGAGGAGCGCCGTCGGCGAAGCGGAGATGAGGCACACCCCGCGCGGTGAGGCCGCGGTGCACGTCCTCCTCGCCCGCCAGGCCGTCCGACCCGGCGAACCTGCGGGGGATGGACGCGACGATCGGCTCGAAGTCCTTGCTGGCGGCCATCGCCTCGACGAGCGCGTGGTAGGAGTCCCAGGCGCCGAAGACGTGCACGAGGAACAGGACACGCGTGGGCCTGCGCCGGAAGGTCGTGCGGCGGGCGGCGACGTCGACGGAGTCGCGCAGCTCGGCGACCCTTTCCCGGGACTCGCCGACCGTCGCGAGCACCTCTGCGAGCCGGGAATGCACCTCCCCGACGTCGCTGCGGTGCGCGTGCAGCTCGGCGTCGATCGCTCCGAGGTGCCGTTCGAGCGCATCCATCCGGGGCGGCAGGTCCTTCGCCCACCGCAGGAGGGCGCGGGCCGTAGCGATCCTGGCCCGGAGGACTTCGCTCCGCTTCCGTACGCCCATCGTCGCCCCTGTTCGCGGTCGGCACCTGCCGCCGTCGTGCGGGCCGTTCGTCCGTACGTTCGGCGAGGCGAGGCGACACCGGACGTTCGGACGTTGAACGGCAAGAGCCCGTCTCCTGGATCACAGGTGACGAGCACGTGAAACCGTGCCACTACGGTACGGGGGGCGTGATGCACGCATTGGTCGGGATGCGTCCATACGGATCGACACGGATGCGCCACGCGGGCCCCGCACTGCCGCATTCGATCACCCGGCAGTGCTGGCGGGCCTGGAGTCGGCATCCTGACCAGCGGCAACCCTTCGGGAATCGCGCCGAACGCCTTCGCCGATCCCGGCCGCCGCTCCGGCGCTCGAGGCGTTCGATCGGCTTCCGCTCCCGCGCGAGTTGACGATCATCGCGAGCGAGCGCACGTGCATCGGCCCCGCGAGCCACGTGCAGGATGTCGGATGCGTGTCGACCAGGAGAGGCTGCGGCACCGGAGTGGGCGGCTGTTCGCGGCGATCGGCTACGACCTGCTCACCGGCACCGTCGTCGAGTGTTGGCCATCCACCCGATCGTGTGCCGGCCTTCGGTCCGGCGGCCGGCGGTTCAGTCGACCGGGCGCCACCACTGCGCCCGCTCGCCGTCGTTGTGCCGCTGCCAGCCGACGGGGTCCGCGGCCGGGATGAGGAGGTCCGCGAGCCAGAACGTGGCGTCGGGGTCCCAACCGGCGACGACCGTTGCCCCGCCCTCGATCTCCAGGGCCCGCCCGGGCGTGGCGAGGTAGGCCGCGATGCTCAGGTGGACCGCATCGTGGTCGGCGGCGACGGCCTGCCAGTCCGGGACGAACCACTGGGACGCCCGTCCGGTGGCCCGCCACCAGTCGTGCCGGCGCGACCGGGTCACCTCCAACGGATACCGGTTGACCAGGTCCACCCAGGCCTGCGGCCCGGATACCTCGTACACCCGTGGGGTGCGGACGGGCCGGAGGGGCTGGACGCGGGCCTGCGACCACCCTGAATCGTCCTCGACCAGCATCAGCCGCGTGGCGCCCAGGTCGGGCAGGGCGCGTGTGGTCGCAACGATGCGCCCATGCGCCGGTATGGACCACCACCACCCGCTGTAGGGCGCTGCCGGGTCGGCCGGCAGCTCCTGCGCCCTGCGCTCGTCCGCCAGCGTCTCCCGCCGCCATTCCCGAAGACCGTCGGCTGCGCCGGTGACCCGAGGCGGATCCGTCGCGTACCGGCCCGTCCACTGCACGTGGGCCTGAGCGTCCGCATCGAGAGGCGATGCCCACCAGCGCCACGACGGCGACCCCACCACGGCCTGAGCCACCGGGCGCAATGCGGTGACGACGGCCGGGTCCGCGAGCAGGACGTCCTCCGCGTCGGGTTCCTGCCAGTACCGGGCGTGGGCCACCGCATCGGCGAGGCACGTGAGCAGGGTGTGCTCGTCGACGTCCGGCACCGCCGTGTCCGCCAGTGCGTCGACCAGCCGCTGCTGCCCGGCCTTGTCGGAGGGGAACCAGGCGGCCTCGTAGTAGAGCCGCCTCAGGCCGTCGTGGTTCGCGCACGCGACCTCGGCACAGAACCGGCGCCCGCGCGGCCCCGCCAGCACGGCAGGCGCCTCGTCCACGCGGTGAGGGTAGTGGCGCCGGCGGGATGGCTCATGGACCGGCGTGGATGTGGGCCGCCCACGCGGAGGGCGCCAGTGGCTGGGCCGCCCTCAGCTCGCGCACCACGGCGTGCAGCGCCTCTGCCGGGGGGACGCCCATGCGGTGCCGCTCATAGAAGCCTTGCGCGAGTTGGGCGGCCGTGGCGTCGAGTACCGGCCAGAGCGTGCCGACGACATGCCGGTAGCCGGCCAGCTGGAACGCGGAGGCGATGTGGATGGCCTCGTCGGCCAGCTGCGCGCTGCCGCGTGCGGTCGAGCAGGCAGACAGGAAGGCGAGCTCGGCGTCGTGCAGCCGGAGCTTGCTGATGTCGCGAACGGCGAGGGAACGGTCGTACAGCAGCAGCCTGCTGTCGGACGGGCTGAGCGGATCACTGATCGCGTGGCAGGCGAAGTGGGCCCGACCGCAGTCGGCGAGCGCGGAGAGCACGGCGTCGTAGCGGGCTTCGGCGTCCACGAGGTGGACGGCGCGCCCCGGCTCGCGCACCAGCGCCCCGGCCTCGGAGACGGTGGCGGGCAGGGACTGCTGGTCCGGGGTCTCGGCCAGGGCGACCGCGAGGAGCGCAGGATCGGGGGCCGCGGGCCGCGAACGGGCGTGCAGCAGCGCCCGCAGCGTCGGCGTGTAGGACGACACGACCCGGTCCAGCACCGCGCGCCCGTGCCCGTCGTGGTGGCCGGCCGCATGCAGCGGCAGGAAGTTCAGCATTCCCGTCGGGGACCACCAGACGCGGGGCCACGGGGCGCCCGCACGAGGGCTTCCGGTGTACCCGAGCACGTCGAGCACCGGTCCGGCGATGACGTCCCACAACCACGCGAGGGTCTCGCGCACGACCGCCTGTCCCTCCATGCGCTGGACGAGGTCACCCGTCTCCACCAGCTCCAACGCCTGCAGGAAGGCGCCCGTTCTGTCGGCGACCTCCGGTGCGCTGAGCGCCGGCAGCGGAACAACCTGCACCGCGCTCGGCGTCGCCACGAGGGCGTCACACCGGAAGTTGCTGACGTTCACCGTGATCACGGGGCCGAGCCGGGCTGCCGGGAGGAGATCGCCGATCGACGGTGGGGTGCCGAACCGCTCGAAGCCCGGGACCGCGCGGACCCGCCGCAGCACGGCATCCCACCGCTCGGACAGCGCGTGCCGAGTGTCGAGCACAACGGCCGCGTCTTCCTCGGCCGCCAGCGGTTCGCCCACCGCGTCCAGCTCCTGGATGAGCTGCTGTACCTCGCCCGCCAGCTCAGGTGCGGTGGCGTGCAGGTCCGTGAGTTCCGTGCGGGACTCGAGGGCGTAGGTCAACAGCACGCCACGTCCCTGCTCGAGGGCGGTCAGCGCTCCAGCCGCGTCGCCCGCCTGCACCGCACAGGCCGCCGCGTCGACGTGCACGCCGTCGATCCCGGCGAGCTGGTGCTCGGCGTCGGCGCGCGTGAGGTTCCGGGGCGCCACGCGGGGAAGAAGGCGGACGCCCTCGGTGAAGGCCGCGGCGGCGCTGTCCCAGTGCGACAGCGCGGCGGTGACCCGACCCCAGACGCGGCACGCGCCGAGGCGGAACGACGGCGGGGTCGTGGCCAGGCGTGCCGCGGTCTCCGCAAATCCGGCTGCCTCCCGCAGCCTTCGTCTGCTCGGTCTGCCGGTCGATGCCAGGGCGACGGCCAGGTTGAGCAGCCGAAGTCCGCGTCCGGGATGGTCGTCGGGGGTGGCGGCGACGGCCTCATGCGCGGCCCGAACTGCGTCTCGTCCCACATGCCGGCTCCCGGAGACCTCACTGAGCCTGGTGAGCGATGCGGCAAGGTTGCTCAGCCGCAGGCCCCGGTGCGGGTGG
>DASYES010000576.1:0-3281 GCA_036498885.1 Pseudonocardia sp. | reverse complement strand
CAGGTGCCGGTCCTCGAGGTACGCGGCGACGTCCGGGAACCCGAGTGCCTCCACCACCAGCAGCCACGACTGATCCCAGCGGGCCCGGCGCCTGCCACGAACCTCGTCGTCGACGGCCACGGCAGCCTCCGGGTCGACCGTGGCGAGGTGCCGGCTGAGCCAGTCCTTGTGCAGGCCGGCCGCACGGCTGATCGACGCGAGGCTGGAGCCGTCCCGGATGCGCTCACGCACCAGCGTGCCGATGTCGGAGAACCCGAGGCGCTCCGCCGCGGCCGTGGCCGTCTCCCGCAGTCGCTCGTCGGCGTATCTGCGGGTGGCGGCGGCCCGCTTCTCCAGGGAGATCGCCGCCAGCGTGGCCAGCGTCTTGCGACGGCGCTGCTCGGGCTGGGGCCTGCCACGCGCCGCCAGTGCTGCGGCCCTGCTCAGCCCGCCGGACTTCGCCCAGCGCATCCCGACATCGCACCCTTCACGGATCGCGGGGTCGCTGGACCTGCGGACGGTCAGCGCGGCCGCCCGGCGCGCCCGGGTGGTGGTGCCCTCGAGCGGCTGCCCACGTTCGAGACCGAACGCCGCCCGGTAGTCGACCTGGTTCCAGCCGTGGGAACGCAGGTGCGCGAGCACCGAGCGGAACCACTCCCCGCACAGGTGGCACATCACCACCGGCCCGTCCCCGATCACCACGCCGACCGGGGCGTAGTGAACGGTTCCGTCCGGTAGGACGCCGACCACTCCGCGCACAGGTCGACCGCGCGCCGACGTCGACGGCACGTACTCCGGCGGAAGCGGAAGCGCCGTCCGTACTGTCTCCGCAGATGACATGAGGCCTCCCGGGCCGGGGAACGATGGCCACTAGTATCACTGAGACTAGCCTCCGATGAACCTCACGGGCGAGGTTCACTAGGCTGGGCCGATGCATCTCGGTCTGGCCGAGTGGATCGTGCTCAGCGTGATCGACGAGCGACCGGTGCACGGATTCGCCGTGGCCGCGTTGACGGCCCGCGACGGCGAGCTCGGAAGGATCTGGCACCTTCCCCGTCCGGTCGTGTACCGCGCGCTCGGCAGACTGCTCGAGGCGGAGATGGTGCGGCCCGATGCGGTGGAGTCCGACGCCGGGCCGCAACGCACGGTGTATGCGAGCACCCCGCTCGGCCGTCGCGAAGCCGACAACTGGCTCCAGAGCCCCGTCGAGCACGTCCGCGAGATGCGCTCGCACTTCCTGGTCAAGCTCGCGCTGCTGGACCGCCGCCGCGGCGACCCCGCACCGGTGCTCGCCCGGCAGCGCGAGACGTTGACGACCATCGCGCGAGCGCTGGACGGGGAGGCCGCCCGGCACACCGGTTTCGACGCCGTGCTGTTCAGCTGGCGCCGGGCGACCACCGCATCGGCCCTCGACTTCGTGGAGGACCTGTCCCGCGCATCGACCACCCGCTGATGGATCAGCTCAGGTCGGTGATCACGGTCTTGGTCTCCATGTAGTTGTTGAAGACCGCATGGCCCATCTCCCGACCCCGCCCGGATTCCTTGTAGCCGCCGAACGGCAGGGTCGCGTCTAAGACGTTCCAGGTGTTGACCCACACCGTGCCCGCCCGCAGCCGCCGGGCGGTGCGGTAGGCCTTGCCGATGTCGCGGGTGAACAACCCGGCACCCAGCCCGAAGTTCGTGTCGTTGGCGGTGGGCAGGATGCCCACGTCCGGGTGCGCGGCCAGCGCCGCGCCCGCGTCACCGAAGCCGGTGACGATTTGAGCACGCCCGGAGGCAGCCCGGCCTGCATCGCCGGCTCACCGAGCAGCAACGCCGACAGCGGCGTCTGCTCGGCAGGCTTGAGGACGATCGTGCACCCCGCTGCGAGCGCGGGGGCCACCTTCCACGCGGCCATCAGCAGCGGGAAGTTCCACGGAATGATCTGTGCGGCCACGCCGACCGGCTCCCGCAGGGTGAACCCGAGGTAGGCGTCCGGGTCGTGCGCCGAGATCGGCAGCGTGCTGCCCTCGATCTTGGTGGTCCAGCCTGACATGTAGTGGAAGATGTCGGCCGCCAACGGCACGTCGGCCGCCGCGGCGGCCACCACGAACGGCTTTCCGTTGTCCAATGACTCGACGAACTCCTCGAGGTGCTCCAGGATCAGGTCACCGAGCTTGTGGATCACCCGGCCACGCTGCCCGTGGGGCATCCTGCGCCATGGTGAACCGTCCTCGAACGCCGCGCGCGGCACGCACGGCCCGGCCGGCATCCTCCGCCTGGCCGTGCGCCACCGAGGCGAGTACCTCCTCGGTGGCCGGGTTGACGCTGTCGAACGTGGAGCCCGACGCCGCGTCGCGGTGACGCTGCCGGGACCGGCTTCCGCCGGGGCGCAGGCAAGGATTGACCGCATGCTGAAGGCGGACTGCCGGCCTGTCCTGCGGTCGCCGAGATGATGAGCGCCGAACGGCATCACACGAGGGGTGACTGGCCGAACACACCGAGGTGATCGAACAGTCGCGTCACGCCTGCTGCTCGCCGCTGTCCGTCGTTCGGCCGCCGCGTAGCCACCCGATCGGTGTAGTTGGAGCCATCCTGTTCGGTTGACTTGGTCTGCCCCAGAGTCGGGGCCGATCACCGAATGCCTCCTGGAGCTTCCCCGATGTACCGATCTCTCCCTGAAGCCGCGCGCGACTGGGTGCTGCTGATCACTCGCGTCGTGATCGGTGTCGTGATGTTCGCCCACGGCTACCAGAAGTTGGCGATCGACGGGATCGGCCAGACCTCCCGGGGCTTCGAGACCATGAGCATTCCGCTCGCCATCATCTCCGCGTCGTTCGTGACGGTCGTCGAGTTCGCCGGCAGCATGCTGATGATCGCCGGCGTGGCCACCCTCCTGGTCTCCGGACTCGAGCTCATCACGATGGCGGGCGCCGCGGTCTTCGTGCACATCCCCAACGGCATCTTCGTCACCGACGGGGGGTGGGAGCTCGTCGGCGTGCTCGGTGCGGGACTCCTCGGTATCGCGGCCACCGGTCCGGGGCGCTACAGCGTGGCCCACCTGCTGCGCATGCGTGAGGAGGCGCCGGCGGTCGGCGCGCGCTGACGAAGGAGGGCCGGTCCGCACACCCCTCCCACAAGTCGAGAGCTCGATCGAACCCGGAGATCCCCATGACCCTGCCCCGCCCCGTCGATGACATCGCCGTACTCGTCGCCCGCGTCCTCCTCGGCATCGTGCTCGTCGCGCACGGCCTCCAGAAGCTGCTCACGGACGGCATCGGCGCCACGGGCGCTGCGTTCGGGTCGATGGGCGTCCCCCTGCC
>DASYES010000575.1:0-5715 GCA_036498885.1 Pseudonocardia sp. | reverse complement strand
ACGTGGCAGCGTTCCTCTCCCGCTTGATCGCCTTCCGCATGGCCGCCGGGCTCTGCCCCGCCAGCACCGTGGAGGCCAAGGACTCGCGCACCTGGCGGGCGGTCATGTGGCCCCGACCCTGCGGGCCGAGGTAGCGCTCGCCCTCCGGGCCCTCCCGATATTCGAGGCTGGAGGTCACCGGGTAGTACCGCGTGGCCTTGCCCCGCCGGACCGCTTCCCACCACTCCTTACGCACGGCCAGGTTGCACGACTTGCACTCCAGCCTGCGGATGAAGAGGCCGCTCGATTCGTCCACATCGGAGAACACGATGCCGGCCTCGCGGATCGTGGGCCACCAGTGACGGCCACGCTCGCGACAGATCAGGACACCATCCGGCGACCGGTCGACGTAGGCGTCAACGTCGTCCTGGTCCATCTGGAACCAGCCGCCCGCAGCGTCCCCCTGCTCACCCTGAATCGACAGGGGCAGCTTGCTCACATTCGTCTCTGCCATATCTCCTCGGCGGTTATCACCCGTAGCGTTCGGTCAGTCGGCGTCAGCTTCACACCATCCGCCAGCCAGACCATGATATGAGCAAGCTGTACACCCCCCACCAACGAGTGCCCATCTCATGTCTGGTGATTCTGATTGCATTGCTCAAGAACCGGCGATCTTGGTGGGGCAGGGCTGGTCGGAGGTAGGTCGATCAGTGGCGCGTCGCCGGTACTGCTCGACCGGCGCTTGCCACCCGCTCGACGCTTCACAGGCTCGCCCGCACGCGGTCACCAGCGACGGACGCCGCTTGGTGTGGCTCGCGACGGCACTTCTCTTCGTCTCCCTCGTTCTCATTCCCGGCCCATCAGCGCCGATCGATTTCTCGAATGCCGGTCGCTCTGTGCCCCGGACACCGTCACGCCACACGGAGCCGATCACACCGGTAAAAAGCCACGGTGAGGCAACCGGGGCGGCGTGTTGGGCAGGGGCGAGGAGGGTCTCCTGCGCGAGATGACGGTGGGCTTCCACCCCGCGCATGTCTGGTTGCCGACCTACAGGTGCGCTGCGTGGATCGGCGTCGGGGTCCGGCGATCAGAACTGTGTGAGCGGGTGCGCGGCGAGGAACCGTAGAACAGCGGCGCTCGCCTGCTCCCGGCGTTCCAGGAAGTAGGCATGCCGGGCGCCCTCGACGAGGTACAACTGCGCGCCCGGAATCCGTGCGGCCAGCCGGGACCCGTTCTCCGCCGGGGTCAGCTCGTCGTCCGTGCCGTGCAGCACGAGTGTCGGAGCGACGATCCGCGGCAGAGCATCCCAGGCGTCGTGCCGGGCGCTGGCCCGTCGGTGTTCGCGGCGAGCGCGCTCGGTCATCGCGTCGTCACCGAGTACCGGGAGCGGGCCGGGGTGTCCCCACCGCCACTGCGGCCCCACCATGAGCGCGATCAGTGCCTCGCCGGCGGTGTCCGCCACGCTCAGCGGCCGCAGGACGTCCGGATCGGTCGCGACGGTCCGGCGCCGCCCGCGGTGGTGCAGCCGAGCACGAGCGCACCGACCCGCTCCGGGTGGTCCGCCGCGACCCACTGCGCGACCCGCCCGCCCATCGACGTCCCGTACACGTGCGCACGCTCGACGCCCAACTCGTCCAGGACGGCGATCACGTCGCGGGCGAACCGGCGGGTGCTCCACTCCGCGTGCGATGGGCTGTCGCTGGCCCCGGTGCCCAGACAGTCGATCGCGATCGTCGTGTACGACGCGGAGAAGTCCCGCCGCACCTGGTCCCACCAGTGCCGGGAGTTGGCCTGCCCGGCGAGCAGGACCAGCGGCTCCCCTGTCCCCGCGGTGTCGAACCCGATCCGGGCACCGTCGGGTGCCGTCGCGTGCAGCATCACGACCTCAGTGAACGACACGACCATGGCGGTCGGGGACGCCGGACTTGCGGAAGAAGTAGGTGTTGACCTGATCGCACCACTCTCGGGCGGAGTCCACCTGCCGCTCCAGCCGCTCCATCACGTTCGTCCACGACGCCTCGTCGAGGCGGCCCTCCAGCGAGCGCCACAGGTCGCGCGTCTCCACCGCTCGCCGGGCCCCCTCGATGTGGGTGTCGTAGATGTGCTGGATGACCGTCGTGCCGCTGTGCAGCACGTGCGTGTACGGCACGTGGTGGAAGAACAGCAACAGTTCGTCGGGACAGGTCTCGAGGTGCTCGTCGTGCTCCGCCCACGCCTTCAGATACTGCCCGGCGAAGCCGGTGCCGGTAGTCAGGGTGCGGTCCACACCGAGGCCGTCGCGGTCGGCGGAAATGGTAGGCGCCCCACTTCGAGTACTCGTACCCGTCGACGGCGGGCCAGACCCCCGATCGTCCGCGCCGGGCCGGCGCGCAGGCGAGGGTGTCTCCGGGCAACTGCTCGCCGCTGGCGTCGAACGCGAGGACCTCTTGCCACTGCGGCAGCAGGCAGCACAGGTCGATCTGCTGGCCGGTGTACTCCTGGGTGATCTGGAACTCCACCACCGTGTTCGTCTCCGACATGACGACCCGTACAGCAGGCCACGCTCCCCCCGTCGCCACGACGGCAGGTACCCACGCCCGGCGGCGAGCCACGGCACGGACCTGGAGGAGCCCCTCCGCGCCGTCGTCGAGCGCGTCGGCTACTGGCGGGTCGGGGCCTCCTCCACGAACGTCCGACGTGTGCGGGAGCGGGATACGCGCACGTGGTGATGGACAGCAGGGGCCAGGGCGGCCAGTACGGCTCGGGAGACCACACCCCCGACCCGGTCGGCTCGGCCCCGCAGCGCCCGGCTTCCTCACGCGCGGGATCCTCGATCCTGCCGCCCACTACTACCGCAGCCTCAACACCGACGCGGTACGGGCCGTCGACGCGGCACGTGCGCTGCCCGGGGTCGACGGTCGCCAGGTCGCCGCGGTCGGCAACAGCCAAGGAGGAGGCCTGGCCATCGCCGTCGCCGGCCCAGTTCGCCGTGGGGCTCAGGGACGCCGTCTGCCCGCCCTCCACCGTCTTCGCCGCCTACAACCACTACGGGGCCACGGGCATCCGGCGACCGGACACCCGGATCGAGGTGTACCCGTTCAATGCGCACGAAGGGGGCGACGCCGTGCACAGCCGGCGTCAACTCGAATGGATGCGGCGGCGTATGCCGTCGCGCCTGACGCTCCTGGCGCCGACCTCCCCGTGCTGCCCGGTGATCGGCGCTCGTCACGATCACCGGGCAACCCGTATGGGAGAGGCCTGCACCACCCACCGCGACGGGACCCCGGCCGGTGGGCCACTTTCGCCCTAGCGACGGGTTTCGCTCCATTCCAATGCGGCGGTACGGCCACCCTGTGAAACCACCTTGAGGTGGTCGCCGTCGAGTTTCACCGTTCCCGTCGACCCGACGAGCATCGATTTCAGCTGCGCGATCCCGAAGCGACGACCGAGGTGCCAGCGGAGTGTGTCCACCGTCACCAGCAGGGAGCCGGTGGCCCATATCTCCACGAGATCACCGTGGTCGACAACACGCAGGTCGGCATCCGAGTTGTCGTCCCGGAACGCGGATATGACGTGATCAACGCGGCCGCCGCCGGCCCGGAGAACGAGCCCGACCAGGCCGGAGGTCGTGCTGAAGCCGGAATGCACGACGTGTGTCGACACAGAGCTCGACCCCGCTTCCATCCATCGTTCGATTCACCGGGGTCCGAGGTGCCGGGTTCCATTCGACCCAGAATGCAACGATAAGCACACATAACAGGCCCGCGCAATCACACTCACACTTGCCGGGCGCGGTGCGCCGCACTTCAGATGGAACCGGACTCCACGGAGCGCCGGGGCGTGCTGCCGTCGAGGAGAAGCGTCAGCAACTTGTCGACGACATCGTCCGTGGGGCGCCGGCACAGCACGCGGTAGAGGAGAGTGCCTGCGTAGACGTCCTGCAGGAGTCCGGCGTCCACATCGGGTGGGAGATCACCCCGCGAGGCGGCATCCTCGATCATCTTCTCGAACGTGCTGCGCCCGGCCGCGAACGGATCCGCATGCCCGGCCTCTCCCGACGCGTCCTGAAGGAGATCGCCCGCGAGCGCGAGAAGGGTGGTGACGAGCGGGGGCCGCAGGTGCGCGCGGGTGGCCTCCATGGCCGCCCGGATGTCGGCCCGGACGTCACCCGTGGGCTCCGGGGGGTCCGCCCGCTCGGCGTCCACCGCCTCGAGTACGAGTGCGCTCTTCGACGGCCACCATCGATACACCGTGGTCTTGCCGACGCCGGCCCTGGCCGCCACACCCTCCACGGTCAGCCGGTAGTAACCCACGTCCTCGAGGAGTTCACGCGTGGCGACCAGGATCGCCTGGTGCGACTCCTGGCTGCGTCGACGACCAGCGCGTCCCTCTCGCTCGCTGCTGGTCGTGATCGTGTCCTCCTCGCGGCGCACCCGTTCTGCTTCGCGGGACTATAACGGCACCGGGCGCCCCGATCGAGGGTGCGATGTCCGCGCAACGCGCCCGCTCCCGCACGGACACCCGGCCGCAGCTTCGGCCCTACGGCGGCGCGGAGGCTCCCCCGCTCGCCGCATCGAGCAGGTCCTGCGGATGCAGTGCCGCATACTCGGCCGCCGCGTCGCTGCGCAGAGCGGTCCACAGCTGCGCCGACCGGACGGGGTCGAGATGCGCCACCGACTGCGTGCCGTACCGCTCCCGGTCCGCGACCGGCGCCACCAGCGACATCACACCGGGACGGCGCAACGCGGCCAGCAGAGCCGCGGAGCGCAGATCTCCATTGCTGAGGGTGGTGTCCAGGCGGAGCGACCGGCTGAGCTCCTCCAACAGTTCGTAGAACGCCGGGGGGTCGGCGAGGGTGGCGGGAGCGGCGAGCTTCGCGAACACGGCACGCAGGACGTCCTGCTGGCGCTCGGCCCGTCCGAGGTCGGCGTCGGACTGTGGCCGCACGTAGACCAGCGCTGCCGCCCCGTCGAGGTGGCCTCCGCCCCGCGGTACGTCGATCCCGCGGGTCGCGTCGACGACGGGACCGAACCGGGCGAAGTCGACGGTCATGACGTGGTCGATGTGCACGGCCGTGAGCTGCTCGACGGCGCCGACGAGGGGCCCGGGATCGTCCTCGGAGTAGGCAGAGGCGATCGTGCCGGCTTCCCGGCCGGGAATCTCGACCCAGCTGTCGTCGGGCAGCGCGACGATCGTGGCGCGGCCGTGGTCGGGGCTGAGCTGCACCAGCAGGACGGCATCGCCCTGCGCCGAGGGCTCCACCCGGGTGTCGTCGCCGATCAGCAGGACGGTCAGTGCGGCGGTGTCGGGCGGCCGGGCTCCCGCAGCGAGCGAGCCGAAGGCCGGGATGCGGACGATGTTGTCGGCGATCCGCTCGGTCAGCAGGAACACCGATGTGACGACGAGACCTGACAACAACACAACTCCCAGTGCGGCGAACTGCAGGATCCGTCCGCCGCGCCGCCGAGAGGTCGTCGATTTCGCCATACAAGCACTCCCGTTCATGACCGGTTCGAGGGCTACCGCGGCAGGAGACTTGCCGATACGATTCGTATCGTACCTCTGAAGATGGTGTATCGACGCCATGAACAGCGACCCGGACAGATGCAACTCCCTGTTTCGGCGATCCTCGGATGGTCCTATCGGGGGGTGACTTTGCGTCATCCCCCGTTCGAGGCGCGCGAGCGCGATAACCACGCCTAGTCATCATGAGCGGAGAGTTGCATAGGCCGTTCGACTCCCGATACAGACCGAACG
>DASYES010000574.1:0-2029 GCA_036498885.1 Pseudonocardia sp. | reverse complement strand
CGCGTCTTGTGGCCGATGAGACGCGAGCGCGAGCGCGAGGTCGGCGTGGACGGCAGCCTGGTGGCGGGCCGATCGGGGAGCGGAGGCAAGTGCCCGTTCGAGTGGCCCGACCGCCTCCGCATCGCCGAGCGCGACCAGGGTGCGCCCGTGCCACCGGTGCAGATCGGCCAGCTCGAGAACGGGGCCGCCCCGCAGGGCGACGATGTCGACCGGGGAGCGTTGCAGCCGGCGTGCGGCCGCGGTGATGGCCGCGCGAGCGGCCGTGGCGTCGCCCGCGGCTGCGCTGGCGACGGCGCGTGCCGCATCGAGACGCACCTGCGCGGGGTCGCAGGTGGCGGGCCCGGCGAGGTCCAGCAGCTCGACGGCGGTGCCGGGCTCGCCCACGTCCACCAGCACAGCGACCTGCCCGGCCACGGCATCGGCCTCTGAGACGCCGGCCTCCCGCGCCGCGGTGCGGGCGCGCTCGTACCGGCGCCAGGCCTCGTCGGGGCGGGCGCGGTCGAGCTCCTGAGCTCCGGCAAGCGTGGCTGCCCCGGCCAGCACGGCCCCGACCTCGGCCCGCCGGCTGGGGGTCAGGGTGTGGATGAGCGTTTCCTCGAGCTGCTCGACCAGCGCCCGCACCAGCTCGCCCGCCCCGGCGGTGCCCACCTCGTCGTCGAGCCTGCGGGCGACGGCGAGTTGCTCCCACCACAGCTCGAGGCCGGTGCGGTCGACGGCCGCGGCCGCGGCGATCGCCGACCGGAGCCGATCGGACGCGGTGGTGCCATCGGCCGCGGGTGCCACCGCTATTCCGAGGTCGTCCGGTGTGCGGCCGTACAGCTCGGCGAGGAGGGTCCGGTATTGCGGCTCGGGTAGGGCGTGGCCGTTCTCCCACCGGGAGAGCAGGGTCTTCAGGCTCGCTGCAGCCGCGACGGGTGTGCCCGTGGCGCGGCCCAGCTCCGCGAGCTCTCCGGCCGCGTCGGCCTGGGACCAGCCCCGCGCCGCCCTGGCGGCGCGCAGACTCATGCGCCCGCCCGCGCCGGTGACGGCGGCAGGCAGGCGAGCGGCCACGTGGCCGGGTCGCCTGCCACTCGGCTGCCCGCGGCGACGGTGATGGCGCCGGTGTGCCGTTCCGGTGACGTGGTCTTCACGTCGATGAAGGTGCCCACCGACGCACCGCTGAAGGCCACCTCGCCGCAGAACGTGGCGTGCTGGAAGGAGATCCCTCCTTCGAACTGGGCGTCGCGCATGTTCACGCGGCCCAGGAAGGTGGCGCCGGAGAACAGTGCGGGTTTGCTTGCGTGAACGCTGCCGAACTGGGTGATGCCGTGGAATCGCGTGCGCCGCGCCGTGAGCCGGCCGATCCTCCTGCCCTCCAGCCGGAAGTACTCCAGGCTCGCACCGGTGAGATCGAGGTGGTAGGCGCGAGGGTCGGTGTCGGCTCCCCACGGGAGCAGGTCGGTGATCAGCCGTTGGGCGGTGAGCCGCACCTGCCGCTCCCGATCGGCGTCGGGTGCCTCGTCGGTGGTCGCCTGCTCGGGATCGTCCGCGCGCTGGGTGTAGCTGGGGTGCGAGAACGGCCTGCGCAGGTACGCACACAGCACGTCGAGCACCGTCTGCTTGTAGCGGGGGCTGGAGTCGGCGAGCCACGCCAGCGCGTGCAGAGCGCCGACGCGCACCTGATCGGCCTCGTTGCCCAGGAGCTCCACCGATCGCGCGAAACGCTCGTCGGCCACCTTCTCGCTCTCGAGTTCGTGGCGCGCCTCCTCGGTGCGCCGCCTGCGGTCGTTGAGCCACAGCGCGTACAGCGCGATGACGGCGCCGCCGGCAAGACCGCCGGTCTTGATCGCCTCGGCCTTGGCCGCAGTGGGTTCGACCAGCAGCAACACGACAGTGGTGATCGCTGTGACGAGGATGGCCGCGAGCACGCTGGCAGCCAGCAGAACGCGACCCCGCACGTGAGCTCCTACCCGTCGATCTCTGCGTCGTCGTCCAGATTGTCGGGGTCGCCACCTACTGTCAACGCTGTTGCCGCAACCCGCGTCAACAG
>DASYES010000573.1:0-5437 GCA_036498885.1 Pseudonocardia sp. | reverse complement strand
CCGAGCCACGCCACGACCTCACGCTCGTGTTCTACGACTGTGAGGAGGTGGAAGCCGCCCGCAACGGGCTGAACCGGATCCAGCGCGAGCACCGCGACTGGTTGGACGCCGACCTCGCGATTCTGGCCGAGCCGACCAACGCGGGCGTGGAGGCCGGCTGCCAGGGAACCCTGCGCGCCGAGATCACCACACGCGGGCGGCGCGCCCATTCGGCACGGTCGTGGCACGGCCGTAACGCGGTGCACGCCGCGGCCGCCGTGCTCGAGCGCCTGAACGCGTATACCGCTCGTGAGGTCGACATCGACGGCTGCGTCTACCGAGAGGGGTTGCAGGCCGTTCGGATCGACGGCGGTGTGGCCATGAACGTCGTGCCCGACGAGTGCGTGGTCACGGTGAACTTCCGCTTCGCCCCCGACCGGGACGGTGCGGCGGCGGAGGCTCATGTGCGTGAGGTCTTCGACGGGTTCGAGCTGGCGGTCACCGATGTCGCGCCCGGCGCGCTGCCCGGCCTGACGGAGCCCGCCGCCGCCGAGTTCATCGCGGCGACCGGCGGCACGCCGTCGGCCAAGTTCGGCTGGACCGACGTGTCGCGCTTCGCCGCGCTCGGCATCCCAGCGGTGAACTACGGCCCCGGCGACCCGAATCTCGCGCACACCCGCGAGGAGCACGTCGACACGCGGCAGATCACCGACGCCGTGGCCGTCCTGCGGCGGTTCCTGGCGCCCTGAGTGCCGGCGGGCGGGTGCGGGCGCGGACGCTATGGATCTCATTACTCTGACTGTCATGACCGCGAGGGGGAACGGGAGTTCCGAGAGAGAGCAGCCCGAGCAGAAGCAACGGGGCCCCGTGGTACTGCGTCGTGAGTACCGCAACGAGAGCTCCACCACCGACCAGCGGTTGCTGGATTCCCGCGGCCCGAGCGACTGGGTGCACACCGACCCGTGGCGGGTGCTGCGGATCCAGGCCGAGTTCGTCGAGGGCTTCGGCATGCTGGCCGAGCTGCCTCGGGCCGTCACCGTGTTCGGTTCCGCCCGCACCTCCCGCGACCATCCGGAGTACGCCAAGGGCGAGGAGCTGGGCGCTGCGCTGGCGGAGGCCGGGTTCGCGGTGATCACCGGGGGTGGCCCCGGTGTGATGGAGGCCGCGAACAAGGGTTGTTCCGAGGCAGGCGGCCTCTCCGTCGGGCTCGGCATCGAACTTCCCTTCGAACAGGGGCTCAACGACTGGGTCGACGTCGGCATCAACTTCCGCTACTTCTTCGCCCGCAAGACGATGTTCGTCAAGTACTCGCAGGCGTTCGTCTGCCTGCCGGGCGGCTTCGGCACGCTCGACGAGCTGTTCGAGGCGCTCACCCTGGTGCAGACGAAGAAGGTCACCAAGTTCCCCGTGGTGCTCCTGGGCAGCGAGTACTGGGGCGGGCTCTACGACTGGATCACGGGCACCGTGCACGAGAGCGGCAAGGTCGGGGAGAAGGACCTGGCCCTCCTGCACGTCACCGACGATGTCGACGACGCCGTGAAGATCGTCCAGGAGGCATGGCGGGCCTGGGAGGAAGCGCATTGAGCGAGCTTGCGAGCGAAACATCGGCGCAGGGCGAGCTTGCGAGCGAATCGTCGGCGCAGGGCGAGCTTGCGAGCGAATCGTCGACGCTGAGTGAGCGGCGTACGTTCGCCGTCTGCGTCTACTGCGCTTCCATCGAAGGCATCCCCTCGCACTACCTGGAGCTCGCCGCGGAGGTGGGCCGGGAGATCGCCACGCGCGGCTGGGATCTGGTGTCCGGCGGTGGGCGATCGGCCATGATGGGCGCGGTCGGTGCGGCGGCACGGGCGGGTGGGGCGCGCACCACCTGGGTCATTCCGCGGGCGCTGGTGGAGCTCGAGTGGGCCGACCACGACTCGGACGAGTTGCTGCTGGTCGACACCATGCGCGAGCGCAAGGCGCTGATGGAGGCACACGCCGACGCGTTCCTCACCCTGCCGGGCGGGATCGGGACGTGCGAGGAGCTCTTCGAGGTCTGGACCGCGGGCTATCTGCGGATGCATTCCAAGCCCGTGGTGCTGCTCGACCCGGACGGCCACTACACGGGCCTGCTCGACTGGGTGCGCGAGCTGGGGGAGCGTGGGTTCGTGCGGCCGGAGGCACTGTCGCGGCTCGTGGTCGCCACCGACGTGACCACCGCCCTCGACGCCTGTTGGAAGCCGGAGGAGACCTGACATGCGCCTCGGCTCCCGGGTCGTCGACAGCTCCGCGCGGCTCGTCATGGGCATCGTGAACGCCACCCCCGACTCGTTCTACGACGCCGGGCGGGACTACGAGCTCGAACGCGCGCTGGACCACGTCGGGGAGATGGTCGGGCAAGGCGCCGACATCATCGACATCGGTGGGGTCAAGGCCGGTTTGGGCGACGACGTGACGCCCAGCCAGGAGATCGCACGTGTCGAGAGGCTGGTCGCCGCCGTGCGGTCGGCCCATCCCGGCGTCGTGATCAGCGTCGACACCTGGCGGACCGAGGTCGCACGCGTCGCGCTGCACGCCGGTGCCGACCTCATCAACGATGCCTGGGGCGGGTACGACCCCGGGCTGGTGGACGTCGTGGCGGAGTTCGACGCCGCGGTCGTCTGCACCCATACGGGTGGTCTCTCCCCGCGCACCTATGCCCGCCGGGTCCGTTACCCCGATCTCGTCGGCGATGTCACGAGCTTCCTCGTCGGCCTTGCCGAGCGCGCCCGCGCCGCAGGGGTCCGCGAGGACGGGATCATCATCGACCCGGGCCACGACTTCAACAAGAACACCTGGCACTCGTTGGAGCTCACCCGCCGGCTCGACGAGCTGGTGGGGCTGGGCCGGCCGGTGCTCGTGGCCACGTCGAACAAGGACTTCATCGGTGAGACCCTCGGGCTCCCGAAGTACGAGCGCCTGGAAGGCACGCTCGCCACGCTGGCCATCTGCGCATGGCACGGAGCGCAGATCTTCCGGGTGCACAACGTCATGGAGGCGCGGCGCACCGTCGACATGGTCGCCTCGATCACCGGTCATCGCGTGCCGCAACGGGTCACCCGGACGTTCGCCTAGGGCGGCCACCAGCAGATCGCAAACCTGCCTCAACCGGGAACGTGCTCGTGGCACGAGGCTGCGGTTTCGCCACCCGGCATCGGCATGACCGCTCCGATAGTGGGGTATCAACCCGTTCGTTCGAAGTGCTCGCGCTCCGCGCGACCGGCCGCGTCGTCCGCAACCGGCCGTCCGACCGGCACCGACCGCGTCACGGCAACGAGGCTGCCCCTTCGACCATGCAGGAGGGTCCAATGGACCGCATCACCGAGGAGTGGTTCGTCCGTCGTACGTGGCAGGAACCGGCCTGGCGCGTCGACGAACTGGTGGGCGCGAAGGTCGGCCGGCGGGTCTCCGTCGTGCTGCCCGCGCTCGACGAGGAGGCCACCGTCGGAGCGATCGTCGCCGCGATCGTGCCGCTGACACTGGGCCCGAAGCCACTGGTGGACGAGCTGGTCGTCGCCGACTCCGGGTCGACCGACCGCACGGCCGAGGTCGCGGCGGCAGCCGGGGCCACGGTGGTGCTGCGCACCGACGTGCTCCCGGACCTGACGCCCGTGCCCGGCAAGGGTGAGGTGCTGTGGCGTTCGCTCGCCGCCACCACCGGCGACATCATCTGCTACCTCGACTCCGACCTGGTCGACTTCGACGCCGGCTTCGTCCCGGCTCTCCTGGGCCCGCTGCTCACCGAGCCCGGCGTCGCGCTGGTCAAGGGCTTCTACCGGCGTCCGCTGCGGCTGGAGACCACGGAGGTGGACAGCGGCGGCGGAAGAGTCACCGAGCTCCTCGTTCGGCCGCTGCTCGCGGCGCTGCGACCGGAGCTCGCCGGTGTCGTCCAACCGCTGGGCGGTGAGTACGCCGGCACGCGGGAGCTGCTCGAGTCGGTGCCGTTCGCCGCCGGGTACGGCGTGGAGATCGGGCTGCTGCTCGACACGTACGCCACGGCGGGCCTCGATGCGCTGGCACAGGTCAATCTCGGTGTGCGCAAGCACCGCAACCGGTCGCTGCTGCAGCTCGGGGTGATGGCGCGGCAGATCCTCGCCGCCACGCTCACCCGCTGCGGCGTGCCCGACACGGGCGCGGCGATCACGCAATTTCTACAGGTGGATCGCGAATGGTTGCCGTCCGTCACCGAAGTCGGCCTTACCGAGCGACCCCCGATGCGTGAGGTGCTCGTGCGCTGACCGGGCCTCCGTGGTGGGATTGCCCGAGTGGGGACCGCGCTCATCTATCTGTTGGTCGTCGCCGCGGTGGCTGCGGCCGTTTTCGGGCTGGCCGCGGTCGTGTTCGGCCGCGGCGAGGAGCTGGCCCCGCTGCCCCCCGGCGCCACGCCCACCCGGTTGCCGGCCGGTGAACTCGACGGTGAGGACGTCCGCGAGCTGAGGTTCCAGCAGGCCTTGCGTGGCTACCGGATGGACGAGGTGGACTGGGTGCTCGACCGGCTGGCCGACGAGCTGGACCGGGCCGGGGTGGAACGCGACGGGCTGCTGGCCCGAGTGGCGGAGCTGGAGGCGGAGCTGGCCGGCACCGGGCTGTGGGCCGAGGGGGACGGGTGAGCGAACCATGGATACAGCGCCTCCGCGAAGCCGCTGCCCGAGCGCGGCGAGGGCGAGCGGTGAGTTCCCGGAGAGAGCTGACCGTGCCGGTCGACGTCGAGGCGCCGGCCGAGGCCGTCTGGCGCGCCGTCACGGACTGGGAGGCGCAGGGCGAGTGGATGCTCGGCACGAAGGTCCACGTCACGAGCGGAGGTGACGGCCGGGAGCAGGGTGCCCGGTTGCGCGCGGTCACCGGTGTCGGACCCCTCGGGTTCACTGACACCATGGAGATCGTCGAGTGGACCGAACTGCCCGGGAAGGGGCCCCGGCGTTGCGTCGTGCGGCACACCGGCAATCTGGTGCGTGGCGACGGGGTGTTCGAGGTCGTCGAGCTGTCCCCCACCCGATCCAGGGTCGTGTGGTCGGAGCTGCTCGACCTGCCGCTGGGCCCGCTCGGCCGGTGGGGTTGGCCGCTCGTGCGGCCCGCGTTCCGCGCAGGTGTGGCCCACTCCCTGCGGCGGATGGCCCGCCTGTGCGAGGCGAGGTATCGCACCGGTGCCTGACCTGGACGAACGGGTGCGCTGTGGCTGGGCCGGCAGCGCCCCGGAGTACATCGCCTACCACGACGACGAGTGGGGCTGCCCGCTCCACGGCGTCCACGCCATGTTCGAACGGCTGAGCCTCGAGGCGTTCCAGTCCGGGCTGTCCTGGATCGTCATCCTGCGCAAACGGCCCGCGTTCCGCCGCGCGTTCGCCGACTTCGACCCCGCAGTCGTGGCGCGATTCGGCGACGCGGACGTCGCCCGGCTCCTCACCGACGCCGGCATCGTCCGCAACCGGGCGAAGATCGA
>DASYES010000572.1:0-3813 GCA_036498885.1 Pseudonocardia sp. | reverse complement strand
TAGTCGTCGGAGTCGACGATGTCGTGCTCGCGGGTGTCCTGGTTCTTCGCCGCCACCGCGATCCGGCGGAACGACTGCTCCATGTCCGCCCGCGCCTCGCGCCCGTCCAGTCCCCGGCCGTAGGCGTAGCCGCCCCACACGGCGTAGACCTCGGCGAGGTCGGCGTCGCTGCGCCAGTTGCGGGCGTCGATCAGCGGGAGCAACCCTGCCCCGTAGGCGCCGGGCTTCGAGCCGAAGATCCGGGACGTGGCACGGCGGCGGTCTCCGTGCACCGCCACGTCCTCGTCGACGTGGGCCCGCAGGTGGTTCTGCTCAGCGGGCTCGTCCAGCTCGGCGACCATCCGGATTGCGTCGTCGAGCAACGCGATGACGTGCGGGAACGCGTCGCGGAAGAACCCGGAGATGCGCACGGTGACGTCGATGCGCGGGCGGCCCAGCTCCAGGGCCGGCACGACCTCGACGCCGGTCACGCGCCGCGAGGCATCGTCCCAGACGGGGCGGCAACCGATCAGCGCGAGAATCTCGGCGATGTCGTCGCCCTGGGTACGCATCGCCGACGTGCCCCAGACCGTCAGGCCGACGCTGCCGGGGTACGTGCCGGTGTCGGCGAGATGGCGGGCGACCAGCGAGTCGGCCAGCGCGCTTCCGATCTCCCACGCCGAGCGCGACGGGATCGCCTTGGGGTCCACCGAGTAGAAGTTGCGCCCGGTCGGGAGCACGTTCACCAGCCCGCGGGTCGGCGAGCCGGACGGTCCCGCCGGGACGTAGCCGCCGTCGAGGGCGTGTAGCACGCCCGTGACCTCGTCGGTGGTGCGCTCCAGCCGCGGCACGACCTCCGTGCACCCGAACTCCAGCACGGCCACGACGTCGGGGATCTCCTCACCGAGCAGCTCCCCGCAGACCGCCGCGGGCCCGCTCCAGCCCCGGGCCTGCACCCCGGTGACGAGCGCGCGGGCAACGCCCTCGAGAACGTCGACGAGATCGGCCCCGGTGACGGCAGGGCCCCCGGCAAGCCCGACGAGCCGCGCCAGCGGCGACCCCACCGAACGAACGGCGCTCTCGCCCGCTACGTCCGCGCCAACGGCCCGCTCGTCCAGCTTCGCGAGCGGCTCCCCGGGTGCGGCGAGGAGGGTCTGCTCGTCCAGGCCCGCCCATGCCGCCAGCGCCGCTCGCAGGCCGGGCAGTGCGCGCTTCCCGCCCCAGACCTGCGTCGCGCGCAGGATCGAGAGCACGAGGTTGACCTGTGCCTCGTCGCGCGGTGCCGCACCCAGGATGTGCAGCCCGTCGCGGATCTGGACGTCCTTGACCTCGCACAGGTAGCCGTCGATGTGCAGGACGAAGTCGTCGAACTCCTGCTCCCCGGGCGCCGTGTCGACGTGCAGGTCATGGTGCAGCTGAGCGGTGGTGACGACCTCCCAGATGCGGGCGCGCAGGGCCGGGAGCTTCGCCGGGTCCATCGCCGCGACGGTGGCGTACTCGTCGAGCAGCTGCTCGAGCTTCGCCATCTCGCCGTAGGTGTCGGCACGCGCCATCGGCGGCACCAGATGGTCGACGACCACGGCGTGCCCGCGGCGCTTGGCCTGCGTGCCTTCGCCCGGATCGTTGACGATGAACGGGTAGATCAGCGGCAGCTCGCCGAGCACGGCGTCCGGGGCGCACTCCGCCGAGAGCCCCAGCCCCTTGCCGGGCAGCCATTCGAGCGTGCCGTGCTTGCCGAGGTGGATCACGGCGTCGGCGCCGAACTCGTGGTCGAGCCACCGGTACGCGGCCAGGTAGTGGTGTGACGGCGGCAGGTCGGGGTCGTGGTAGATCGCCACCGGGTTCTCGCCGAACCCGCGTGGCGGTTGGATCATCAGCACCACGTTGCCGAACTGCAGGGATGCCAGCACGACATCGGTTCCGTCGACGTAGAGCGAGCCCGGCGGCTCGCCCCAGTGCTCGCGGATCCCGTCGGTCAGCGCGGCGGGCAGCGCGTCGAACCAGCGGCTGTAGTCGGCGAGGCGCACCCGCGACGGCGCGGCGGCCAGCTGCTCCTCCGTGAGCCACTCGACGTCGTGCCCGCCTGCGGCGATCAACGTGTGGATGAGCGCGTCGGAGTCCTCGGGGAAGTCGCCGACGGTGTACCCGGCATCACGCAGGGCGCGCAGCAACACCACGGCGGACGCCGGTGTGTCCAGCCCGACCGCATTGCCGACCCGGGCGTGCTTCGTCGGGTAGCTGGACAACACCACGGCGAGCTTGCGCTCGGCCACGGGCGTGGCGCGCAGCCGGGCGTGCCGCACCGCGATCCCGGCGAGCCGGGCAGTGCGCTCCGGGTCGGCGACGTACACCGGCACGTCGTCGCCGGGAGCCGTCTCCTTGAACGAGAACGGCACCGTGATCAACCGGCCGTCGAACTCCGGGATCGCCACCTGCATCGCGGCGTCCATCGGCGACAGCGCCGCGTCGGACTCCGCCCAGGTCGCCCCGGACGTGGTCAGGCAGAGCCCCTGCAGCACCGGCACGTCGAGCGTCGCGAGCGCACCGGCGTCCCACGAATCCTCCTCGCCGCCCGCCACTGCGTCGCTCGCCCGGGTGCCACCGGCCGCGAGCACCGTGGCGACCAGGGCGTCGGCGTGGCCGAGCAGCTCCATCAGCGCCGGGTCGGCGCCGCGCAGCGATCCGCAGAACACCGGCAGCGCGTTGGCTCCTCTGGCCTCGATCGCGTCGCAGAGCGTGTCGACGAACTCGGTGTTCCCCGACAGCTCGTGGGCGCGGTAGAACACCACGGCGACGGTCGGACGGCCGGGGCGCTGCACGCGCTCGCCGCGTACCCCGAACTCGGGCGCCGGTGCGGGCGGGGCGAACCCCTCGCCGGTCAGGAGCACGGTGTCGGACAGGAACCGGTGCAGCTCACGCAGGTTGTCCAGGCCACCGGCGGCGAGGTAGGAGAGCGTCTCGGACGCCACACCGGCCGGCACCGTTGATGCCGCCATCAGCTCGGCGTCCGGCGCGGCCTCTCCGCCGAGCAGCACCACCGGCCGCCCCGATGCCACCAATGCATCCACGCCTTCGGGCCAGGCGCGCCGTCCGCCGAGCAACCGCAGCACCACCACCGACACCCCGTCGAGCAGGGCGGGCAATCCCGCGGGCTCGACGCGGGCCGGGTTGGCCGTGCGGTAGAGCGCTCCGGAGCTGCGGGCGGCCAGCAGCTCCGTGTCGGCAGTGGACAGCAGTAGGACGGGGCCGGCGTCTCCACCAGCGTTGCGCAGAGCGCCCATCGCTCCTCCTCGAGGGTCCGCGCCCTCTGCTCGGGGACGTACGACGGCGGCGAGTGTCCTGGCTCCCGGATCAGCGCGCACCATCCGACCTTCCCGCCTCTCGGCAGTGGTCATTCGGCTGGACGTCCGCTCCCCGGTGACAGTGGCGGGACCGCGCCGGATTCACACCGACTTCCTCCACTGCCGTCCGTCACACCAGATCACAGCGTCGGGCCCGCGGTCAACGAGAGGTCAGGCACCAGCCCGCACACCCGACGGCCCGTCAGCCGGGATCGAGCTCGGCCGCGTGGTCGCGGGCCGCGGTGGCGAGCAGGCGGACGCGTTCCAGGTCGGTCACGCCCTCCTCGCCGTGGACGTTGGCCGCGACCAGCTCGGCGGCTGTGCCTGCGGCCGCCACGGCGATCCGGACCGCGGCCACGGCGTCCCCGCGAAGCTGCGGGTTGCCGTGCCGGACGAGGCCCGCGGCCAGCTCCGCGACCTCCGCGGCGAGCTCTCCGATCTCCGCGGGCACCCCGATCGCGCCCCGCCGGGCCTCGGCGACGGCAGCGGGCCG
>DASYES010000571.1:0-5211 GCA_036498885.1 Pseudonocardia sp. | reverse complement strand
AGGCGGGCCATCTCGACCTGCATCGTCGTGCGCTGCTCGGGGTCAGTTGCGTGGCTGCCGACCACCAGCACGTCACGGAGGTGCTCGACCGGTGCGAGCGGCTGGTCGCCGCCCGACCCGAGCTGGAGCTGCTCTCCGCCCGGCAGCGCATGATGCGCCCCGACGATGACTCGTAGGACTCCTAAGACCCTGAGGAGCGGCTGATGGTGGACCAGGCTCGTGCGCGGCGACTGGCCAAGAGGATCTCGCAGATCGTGGCAGCCGCGCTGGAACACGAGGTCAAGGACCCTCGCCTGAAGATGGTGACGATCACCGACACGCGCGTCACCGGTGATCTCCGCGAGGCCACCGTGTACTACACGGTCCTCGGCGAGACGGTCGACGCCGACCCCGACACCGCCGGCGCTGCGGCTGCATTGGCGAGCGCGACCGGCGTGCTGCGCTCCCTCGTGGGAGCGGGCACCGGCATCCGCCACACGCCCTCGCTCGCGTTCGTTCCGGACCAGGTGCCGGACGAGGCGCGCCGGATGGAGGAGCTGCTGGCCCGCACGCGGGAGTCCGACGCGGAGGTGGCGCGGCTCGCTGCGGGTGCCCGTCCGGCCGGGGACCCCGACCCGTACCGCGTGCCACGCGAGCGGGTCGACGAGGAGTGACCAAGCGGGGCGGTCGGGGCAGCGGTCTCGGGACGACGACGTCCCTCGAGGCCGCGATCACGGCTGCGGCCGCACTGCTGGTCCGTGCCCGGGACGTCACCCTGCTCGCCCACGTGAACCCCGACGCCGATTCGCTGGGCAGTGCCCTGGCACTGGGGATCGCACTGCGCCGCCGCGGGGCCGCGGTCAGGGTGTCGTTCGCGTCGCCCGCGCGCGTGCCCGAGACGCTCCGCCCGCTGGACGTCCTCGGGCTGGTGGTCGGACCGGACCAGGTACCGGCCACCCCTGAGCTGCTCGTGCTCTGCGACGCCGCGGAGCCGTCCCGGCTGGGCGCCCTCGCAGGCCGGCTGGACTGCGCCGGCGCGTCGCTGATGATCGACCACCACACCACCAACCCGGGTTACGGCGGGGTCCAGGTGCTCGACCCCGACGCCGAGGCGACGGTCGTGCTCGTCCACCGCGTGCTCGTGGCAATGGGGGAGCCGATCGACGCCGACATCGCGCGGTGCCTCTACGCCGGGCTGGTCACCGACACCCGTGGATTCCGCACGGCGGGCGAGGCGGCGCACCGGATCGCGGCCGACCTCCTGGCCGCGGGCGTCGAGGCGGAAGCGGTGGCGCGTCCGATCATGGACACCCACCCCTACGGCTGGCTGGCCACGCTGGGCGAGGTGCTGCAGCGCGTCGAGCTGGAGCCGGAGGCGGGGGACGGTCTCGGGCTGGTGCATGCCTCCGTTCCCCTCGAGGACGTCTCCCGGTTCCGCCCCGAGGAGGTCGACAGCATCGTCGACGTCCTGCGCACCGTGGCCGAGGCCGAGGTGGCGGCGGTGCTCAAGCAGGTGGGCCAGCGGCGGTGGGTCACGTCGCTGCGCTCGAAGGGGCGCGTGGACGTCGCCAAGGTCGCCGCCCTTCTCGGTGGCGGTGGCCACCGGGCTGCCGCAGGCTTCACTCACGACGGCACGGAAAGCGAGGTGCTCGCCGCCCTCCGCTCTGCGCTGAGGGCCCTCGACGCGGTGGAGCGACCTGCCTGAGCAAGCCCGCGGAATTCTCGGTCTCGGGCCGCGGGGCTGTCGGCGGAGCAATCCCGTGCAGCCCTTGACGTGGCCGCGCAGGGCGGTCCCTCGCCGTGAACGCGATCCCGCCGGGTCGGCCGCGCCCCTTGTTGCCCGGCAGGATCCTGACAGAAAGATCCGCGATCCGTCACGATGTGATGATGACCCGACCTGACGCGGAGCCGGCTGCCCGGACAACAGGGCGCTTTCTGCTCGTGATCAACGACGATCTCTACGGCGACGACGAGGCGTCGCGCGAGGCGGTGCGTGAGGTGAGCGGCGTCCAGGACGTCGTCAGCACCAAGGATCCAGGCGCCCAGGCGCTCGACCCCGCGGCCGCCACGGGCGCGCTGCTGTTCGCTGAGCTCGGGGTCGCGGTGGTCAGCGTCGCGCCGGACCGGGTGGGGGCCACCGGCGTGTTCGAATCCGCCGACGACCGGATCCTCGCCGTCGAGCAGGAGCGGGTGGTGCACGCCCTGCAGGAAGCGGCGCCGGTCGACCCCGAGCAGGAGGCAGCCTTCAGCGACGATGCCGTCGCGACCTGGGGGCTGCACGCCACCGGCGTGCTCGAAGCGACGGAGTCCGGGGCCGGGATCACCATCGCGGTGCTCGACACCGGCATCGACCTGCGGCACCCCGACTTCGCGGGCCGGGACATCACCACCCGCTCGTTCGTCGACGGCGAGACCGTGCAGGACGTCCAGGGGCACGGCACGCACTGCGCGGGCACGATGGCCGGCCCGCTCGAACCGGCGCAGGGACGGCGCTACGGGATCGCGTACGGCGCCCGGCTGCTCGTCGGCAAGGTGCTGAACAACCAGGGCAGCGGCACCGACGCGGATATCCTCGCCGGGATGAGCTGGGCAATCAGCGCTGGTGCGCAGGTGATCTCGATGTCGTTGGGCGCCGACCAGCGGGCGATCTCCACCGCCTACGAGACGGTGGGGCGCCGGGCGCTGGCCGCAGGCACTCTCATCGTGGCGGCCGCCGGTAACAATGCACGCCGCTCACAGGGCAACCCCGGCTTCGTCGGGGTGCCGGCCAACAGCCCGTCGATACTCGCGGTGGCAGCGGTGGACTCCGCCCTGGCCGTGGCCGACTTCTCCGCCTCGGCCACCGACGTCGGTGGCGGTGAGATCGACATCGCGGCACCGGGTGTGGCGGTCTACTCCAGCTGGCCGCTCCCGCGGCGCACCAACACGATCTCCGGTACCAGCATGGCCACCCCGCACGTCGCGGGAATCGCGGCGCTGTGGGCCGAGCGCAGCGGCGCCCGGGGCGAAGGGCTCTGGGACGAGGTCGTGGGAGCCGCCCAACCGCTCGACGCGCCGGCGCGAGACGTCGGCGCCGGACTCGTGCAGGCGCCGTCATGACCTCGGCCAACACTCCCGGACACGTTGCCGTCACGGTCACCGTCGACGACGCCCACGTCGGGGCGATCGACCAGCTGGCCGACCGGCTGCGTGCGGCCGGGATGGACGTCGAGCAGGTGCTCCGCCCGGTCGGGGTGATCACCGGATCGGCGCCGCCCGACTGGGAGGCGCTCGCCGACCTCGACGGCGTGGCCGCGGTGGAGCCGCAGCGCACGTTCCGCCTCCCACCCGACGGTCCCGTCTAGGACGAACAGGACAGATGGACCGAAGGGCTCGCTGGCGTCCTCGGCGGGTGATCGATGACGCTTGCTCCGGGCTACGGTGGATACACCGAACGAAGGAGCCTCGCACGATGACGTCCGACACCGGACCCGCCCGCGCCGAACCGGAGGCGGGGGCGGCTCGGCGCGCTTTTCTCTCGGCCGCCGTGCGCAGGCCGGCGACGATGGGTGCGATCGCGCCCAGCTCGCCGCGGCTGGGTGCCGTCCTCGCGTCGATCGTGCCCAGCACCGGAGCTCCCGTCGTTGTCGAGCTGGGTCCGGGCACAGGGGCGGTGAGCGCTGTGATCGCGCAGCGCCTGCCGGCAGGCGCGCGGCACCTCGCCGTGGAGCTCGACCCGGACATGGTCACGTTCCTGCGCCGCTCCCGCCCTGAGCTCGAGGTGGTGCCGGGCAACGCAGCGAACCTCGGCGCCCTGCTCGCCGAGCGCGACGTCTCCTCCGTGGACGCCGTGATCTGCGGCCTGCCGTGGGCACTGTTCGACGACCAGACCCAGGCCGCGTTGCTCGCCGAGATCAGCGGGGCCATCGGTTCGACCGGCGCGTTCACCACGTTCGCCTACCTGCACGGCATGACGCTCGGAGCAGCCCGCCGGTTCCGCCGCACGTTGCGCGAGACGTTCGACGAGGTGTTGGTCACCGCCACCGTGTGGCGCAACCTGCCACCCGCCTTCGTCTACGTGTGCCGGCGCCCGCGCACACCCGCCGAATGACGGCCTTCTCGCGGGTCGCCGCTCGATGACCACGACGTCCTCTCGCGCCAACGCCGCTGAGGTGCTGCGACTGGCGGCCCCGGCGCTGCCGGTGCTGGCCGCCGAGCCGCTGTACCTGCTCGTCGACACCGCGGTGGTCGGTCGGCTCGGAGCCGTGCCGCTCGCCGGCCTCGCCATCGCCGGCGTGCTGTTTGCGCAGGTCACAAGCCAGCTGAACTTCCTCTCCTACGGCACCACAGCGCGCGCGGCCCGCCTGCACGGCGCGGGCAGGCGCAGCGATGCCGTGGGGGAAGGGGTTCAGGCCACCTGGCTCGCGCTGGCCGTCGGCCTGCTGGTGCTCGTCGTCGGGCAGCTCGTCGCCCAGCCCGTCGCCGCTGCTCTCGGGAACGGCGGCGACATCGCCGGCGCAGCGGTGTCCTGGCTGCGGATCGCCCTCATCGGAGCACCGCTGGTGCTGGTCACGCTGGCCGGCAACGGCTGGATGCGCGGTGTGCAGGACACCGCACGCCCCCTGCGCTACGTCCTCACCGGCAACGGGCTCTCCGCCCTGGCCTGCCCCCTGCTCGTGCACGGCGTCGGTGGATGGGCCGGCATCGGGCTCGTCGGCTCGGCGTGGGCGAACGTCGCCGGGCAGACCGTCGGAGCGAGCCTGTTCCTGGGCGCGCTCGTGCGGGCTGCGCGGGCCGATGCGGCGTCGCTGCGACCCTCGGTCACGGTGTTGCGCTCGCAGATCACGCTCGGCCGCGACCTCATCGCCCGTAGCCTCGCGTTCCAGGCCTGCTTCCTCTCCGCCGCCGCGGTCGCCACCCGCTTCGGGGCCGCCACGGTGGCCGCGCACCAGATCGTCCTGCAGCTGTGGACGTTCCAGGCCCTTGTGCTCGACGCCGTGGCGATCGCGGCGCAGTCACTGGTGGGTGCCGCACTGGGATCGCCGGACCGCGGTGCGGAGCGGGCCAAAGCACTGGCCGGGCAGGTCACTCGCTACGGGCTGGTGCTCGGCGTCGGGTTCGGGGTGCTGTACGCCGCGCTCTCCGGGGTGCTGCCGCCGGTGTTCACACCGGACGCCGAGGTGCTCGACGCCGTGCCCGTCGCCTGGTGGTTCTTCGCGGCCATGCAGCCGGTGGCCGGGGTGGTGTTCGCGC
>DASYES010000570.1:0-2243 GCA_036498885.1 Pseudonocardia sp. | reverse complement strand
GCTCCTGATCATACAGCACAACTGCATGGTTCGTTAGAAACATTCGCTTGTGCTGAACAGTCTGTACCGGGATCATTGGGTGCATGACCACAACCCAGAAGACCAGCAAGATCCAGCGATTCCGCGCCTTCGCGCGCTACGCGTGGGGCGACCAGGTGGCCGCCAACCGCGCGCTCCTCCGGACCCAGCCGTACCAGGACTACCTGCTCAACCAGCGCGACCGCTGAGGTGCCCGCCTCCGACTGTCCGCCTTCGACAACACAGACCACCGCTCCATCCACGTAGAGCCGGCCGCACCCTCCGCGGCCGGCTCTCCTGCTGTCCGGGTCTTCCGCGTGCGCTGACCACGAGGCTCGCCGATCCCTGGCGGCGACGCCGGTTCCGGGTGATGCTGGGGGTCCCCCCGAGAAGGTGACCCCCCGATGCCCAGCGTGCTCCTGCCTGCGGCGGTGCTGATCAGCCTTGCCGCCGGCGCCCTGTCCACTTCTCCGCACTCCACGCACCACAAAGCCAGTACGTCGTCGCCGGTGTCGTCGCCGGTGTCGTCGCCGGTGTCGTCGTCGGTGTCGTCGTCGGTGTCCTCGTCGGGCGCCCGGGCGACGTCGGGCCGCAACCCGCTCGCCGGTCGCCCGTGGGGCACCTACGAAGGCCCGCAGGAGATGGCGTGGGCGCCCTACGTCAACGCGACCGGCAGGCACAAGAAGCTGCTCGGCTACATCGCGCTGGCCCCGAAGGCCAAGTGGTTCGGCGCCTGGATCCCGAACAACCAGATCGCCCAGCGGGTCCAGGAGTACGTCGCGAACGCACAGGCCGGCGATCCCTCGACGCTCGTGCAGATGACGGTCTTCCGGATGGTGCCGTGGGAGCAGGCCGCCTGCAGCCGGCTTCCCACCCGGGCCGAGCGCGCGTCGTACAAGACGTGGATCGACCGGTTCGCCGGCGCCGTCGGCAGCGCCCACGCCGCGATCGTGCTACAGCCGGACGGGCCGTTCGCACTCTGCGCACCCCACGGCTCGAAGGTGCCGTCGAAGCTGGTCGCGTACGCCGCGAAGGTGCTCTCCGCGCAGCCGCACACCAGCGTGTACGTCGAGGCTGGCGCGGCCGACTGGCCGCATGCGGGAGCTCAGGGCGGTGTCCACGCAGCGGTGAGGATCCTGGTGCATGGTGGCATCCGCCACGCCCACGGCTTCGCCCTGAACAGCACGCACTTCGACTCGACCACCGCCGAGGTCGCACGCGCCGCCGCGATCGCGCGGGCGCTGGCGCGGAAGGGGTTCCCGGGCCGGACCGCGGTCATCAACACCTCCACCAACGGGCATCCCTATGAGTACGGCGCCTACACCGGCAGGGACCCCGACAACCCGAAGGTCTGCGGGTCCAGGACCACCCCCGCCTCGAGAACCTGCGCGACGCTCGGCATCCCGCCCACGGCCCACTCCGCCGCCCACCGTTGGGGCCTGTCCGCCGCCACCGATCGGCTCGCGAGGAAGTACGTCGACGGCTACCTCTGGATCGGCCGGCCATGGCTGTACCGGCAGAACCAGCCGTTCGTCACCAAGCGCGCACTTCAGCTGGTCAGGACGACGCCCTGGCGGTGAGCGTCATCCCTCGGCGCGCTTCGCGACCGTGCGCAGCATCCCGCGGGTGGCCCGGGCATGGCCGGTGCTGAGCATCAGCAACGTGCGGTAGGCCCAGCCGTGCGGGCCGGGGAACACCGCGTAGGTCAGGGCGCGCAGCCGCGAGGCGTCGCCCTCCGGGTCGACGCGGAAGACCAACCGGTACGTCGAGAAGCGATGGCGTCCCGCCAGCACGATCTCGTGGGGTGGAGCCGACTCGACCACCTCGAACCCGCTGCGGGGCACCGTGCCGAGCACTCGGAACAGGACGCCGTGGGACGAGGTCGTCAGGCCCTCGACGTAGTCGTGGAGCGCCGCCCAGGTGCGCTCGGGCGTGGCCGCGACGGATCGTGCGTGCTCGTCGACGAAGGGGGGCTCGGGCGGCGTGGTCACCTCGCCCATCCTCGTCCGCGCGACGGTCGCGGCGGACACCGAGGTTCCTCGGCCGGGCACGGGCTCGGTGACGGCGGTGAGCGGCTCCACGCGTGGCTGGGAGAGGGGGCCCCGACGCCGCGTCGTACCGACCCACCGACGGCCCGAGCGCGTTGGTCTTCGACGAGGTGATGCAGACCGGCGCGGTGATCGTCGGGCGGCGTACCTTCGAGTTCGCCGGTGGCTGGGACGGCG
>DASYES010000569.1:0-6237 GCA_036498885.1 Pseudonocardia sp. | reverse complement strand
CGGCTGCGGCGCCGCGTCGAGCACCGCTACCTCGACGAGCTGGCCACCGACCTCGACGACGCCGTGGCGCGCTGTGAGCGTGCCCGGCGCGAGGGCACGGCGTGGTCGGTCGGGGTGGTCGGCAATTGTGCGGCCGTTCTTCCGGAGCTACTACGCCGTGGCGTAGAGGTTGACATCGTGACCGATCAGACCTCTGCGCACGACCCACTGTCGTACCTGCCCGACGGCGTCGACCTCGACGACTGGCCGGAGTACGCGGCGTCGAAGCCTGAGGAGTTCACCGACCGGGCGCGGGAGTCCATGGCGCGCCACGTCGAGGCCATGGTGGGCTTCCTCGACGCGGGCGCCGAGGTGTTCGACTACGGCAACTCCCTGCGCGACGAGGCCCGGCGGGGCGGCTACGAGCGCGCGTTCGCCTTCCCCGGCTTCGTCCCGGCCTACATCCGGCCCCTGTTCTGTGAGGGCAAGGGCCCGTTCCGGTGGGCGGCGCTCTCGGGCGACCCGGGCGACATCCACGCCACGGACGAGGCCGTGCTGGAGCTCTTCCCCGAGAACGACCGCCTGCACCGCTGGATCCGGGCAGCTCGCGACCGCGTGGCGTTCCAGGGCCTCCCGGCCCGGATCTGCTGGCTGGGCCAGGGCGAGCGGGACCGCGCCGGGCTGCGGTTCAACGAGATGGTCGCCTTGGGGGCGCTCTCCGCACCCGTCGTGATCGGCCGTGACCACCTCGACACGGGCTCGGTGGCCTCTCCCTACCGGGAGACCGAGGGGATGGCCGACGGCTCGGACGCCATCGCCGACTGGCCGCTGCTCAACGCGCTGGTCACCACGGCGTCGGGGGCGAGCTGGGTGTCGATCCACCACGGCGGCGGCGTCGGGATCGGGCGCTCCCTGCACGCCGGGCAGGTCACGGTGGCCGACGGCACCGAGCTGGCCGCGCGCAAGATCGAGCGAGTGCTCACCAACGACCCGGCCAGCGGCGTGCTGCGCCACGTCGACGCCGGGTACGACAAGGCGTCCGAGGTGGCGGCCGCGCACGCCCTGCGCGTGCCGATGGCCGAAGTCGGATCCGCTCGGTGAGCGCTGCGTCGCGCATCGAGCGCCGGTCCATCGACGTCGTGCCCGACACCGAACGGCACGGCTCGCCGTTGAACCAGTTCACGCTGTGGTTCGGGGCGAACATGCAGATCACCGCGATGGTGGACGGCGCACTCGCCGTGGTCTTCGGCGCCGACGCCCTGTGGGCGATCGTCGGGCTCTTGATCGGCAACATGGCCGGTGGCGCTGTGATGGCCCTGCACTCCGCGCAGGGTCCGCGGCTCGGACTCCCGCAGATGATCTCGAGCCGGGCGCAGTTCGGCGTCTACGGCGCGGTCGTCCCGCTCGTGCTCGTGGTGGTGCTGTACCTCGGCTTCGCCGCCACGGGCACAGTGCTCGCCGGGCAGGCGATCAACGAGATCCTGCACGTCGACGCCCCTGCGGTCGGCATCGTCGTCTTCGGCCTGCTCACCGGGATCGTGGCGATCCTCGGGTACCGCTACATCCACATGCTCGGGCGCGTGTCGACCGTCGTCGGCATCCTGGGGTTCACCTACCTCGCGATCATGCTCGTCACGCAGTACGACGTCGGGGCGTTGCTGGGGGTGATCCCCTTCGACGGCGCGACGTTCCTGCTCGCCATCTCACTCGGTGCAGCCTGGCAGCTGACCTACGGCCCCTATGTCGCCGACTACTCGCGCTACCTGCCCCGCCACACCAGCGAGAGCGTGACGTTCCATTCGACGCTGTGGGGCAGCGTGCTCGGCTCCCAGTGGTCGATGACGCTCGGCGCGCTGATCGCTGCCATCCCGGCTGCGGCCGGTGGGAGCTTCCTGGACCACCAGGTCGGGTTCCTCGGTGAGCTCGCCGGCGGCGCAGCGGCCGCGCTCGCGATCTACCTCGTGATCGTGATCGGCAAACTGACCGTGAACTGCCTCAACGCGTACGGCGGGTTCATGTGCCTGCTGACCACGGTCACCTCGACGACACGGGCGGTCCGGGTGTCGCGGGTCGGACGGATGGCCTTCATCGTGGGGTTCCTTCTGGCGTCCGTGCTGATCGCGCTGCTCGCCTCGGCGAACTTCCTGGACAACTTCCGCCAGTTCATCCTCGCTCTGCTGATGGTCTTCATTCCATGGAGCGCGATCAACCTGATCGACTACTACCTGATCTCGCGGGAGCGGGTCGACGTGCCGGCGCTCTACGACCCCGACGGCCGCTACGGCCGGTGGAACGTCGTCGCGCTGGTCTCCTACGCCGTCGGCGTGCTCGTTCAGATCCCGTTCATGGCGCAGACGCTCTACACGGGCCCCGTCACCGAGGCGCTCGGCGGTGCGGACATCTCCTGGCTCGTCGGCCTCGCCGTCACCGCTGCCGTCTACTACCCGTGGGCCAGGCGTACCACGGACGTGCCGGCCGAGATGATCTATCCGCCCGGAACGATCGTCGAAGAGGCGGACGTGCGTTGAGCGAGCTTGCGGGCGAGTCGCGCAGGCAGCGCTTCGATGCGCTCTGGGCCGATCTCGAGCGCGTCGGCCGCCAGGGGAGCTCCGGTGGGTACCGGCGCTTCGCCTGGACGCCGACGGACGCCGCATTGCGCGAGTGGTTCACCGGCGCGGCGCAGGAGCGAGGGCTCGACGTCACCAGCGACCGGGCGGGGAACCTCTGGGCCTGGTGGGGCGATCCCGACGCCGACGGGCCCGGGCTGGTGGTCGGCAGCCACCTCGACTCGGTGCCCGACGGTGGAGCCTTCGACGGCCCGCTCGGTGTCGTGTCGGCGCTCGCCGCCCTGGACGCGCTGCGCGCCCGGGGATGGACGCCGCAGCGACCGCTGGGTGTCGCCGTGTTCTCCGACGAAGAGGGCGCTCGGTTCGGGGTGGCCTGCGCCGGGAGCAGGATCATCACCGGCGCCCTCGACGCCGACCGCGCCCGGTCGCTGCGTGACGCCGACGGCACCACCATGGCCGAGGCCATGACGGCCGCCGGTCACGATCCCGTCCAGGTCGGCCCCGACGAGCGCGCCCTGCGCCGCATCGCCACGTTCGTCGAGCTGCACGTGGAGCAGGGCAAGAGCCTGGTCGACGCGCGCGAGGGCGAGGGCGCGCCGGTGGGTGTGGCGAGCTCGATCTGGCCGCACGGCCGGTGGCGGCTCGACATGCGCGGCCGGGCCGACCATGCCGGCACCACCCGGCTGGCCGACCGCGACGACCCGATGCTCGCGCTCGCCGCGGTCGTGGGCACCGCCCGCAGCGCGGCGGAGCGGCACGCCGCGCTGGCCACGGTGGGCAAGCTCTCGGTGGAGCCGAACGGGGTGAACGCCATCCCGTCGGCCGTCACGGCCTGGCTCGACGCGCGGGGGCCCGTGGAGCAGGACGTGCGCGCGGTCGTCGCCGCGGTGGGTGTCGCGGCGGGAAGCGAGCCCGTGGAGGAGTCCTGGACCGCGGCGACCGACTTCGATGCGGCGCTGCGGGACCGGCTCGCCGCCCTGCTGGGCGAGGACGGAGCACCGGCGCCCGTGCTGCCCACAGGCGCGGGCCACGACGCCGGGATCCTCTCGGCTGCCGGCGTCCCGACCGCGATGCTGTTCGTGCGCAACCCGACCGGCGTGTCCCACTCCCCGCACGAGCATGCCGACCCGGATGACTGCCATCGTGGCGTCGACGCTCTCGTGCGGGTCCTGGAGGAGCTCGGGTGACGGTGCCATCGCCGGCGCAGACGTGGTGGTGCGAGCACGCCTGGATCGGCGAGGCCCCCGTGGCCCGCGTGCGGGTCGCCGTCCGGGACGGCCGGATCAGCGGGGTCGAGACCGGCGTGGACGCCGGGCCCGGCGACGAGCGGCTGCCCGGCCTGGTGCTGCCCGGGTTCGCCAACGCCCACAGCCACGCCTTCCACCGCGCGCTGCGCGGCCGGACCCACGACCGCGGCGGCACGTTCTGGACCTGGCGGGAGCGGATGTACGCCGCCGCGCGGCGGCTCGACCCGGACTCCTACCTCGCACTGGCCCGTGCGACATACGCGGAAATGGCGCTGGCGGGTGTCGTCACCGTCGGGGAGTTCCACTACCTGCACCACGGCCCGGGCGGCACCCCGTACGCCGACCCGAACGCGATGGGCCACGCGCTGATCCAGGCGGCCGCCGAGGCCGGGGTGCGGCTCACCCTCCTCGACACCTGTTACCTGGCCGGGGGTCTGGGCGCCGCAGGCCACACTCCGCTCGACGAGGTGCAGACCCGGTTCTCCGACGGGGACGCGGCGGGGTGGGCCGAGCGTGTCGACCTGCTGCCGGACAGCGACTCGCTGCGCATCGGCGCCGCGATCCACTCGGTCCGGGCGGTGCCTGCTCCCCAGTTGCCGCAGGTGGTAGCGGCCGCGCTCGGCCGCCCACTGCACGCACACCTCTCCGAGCAGCCGCAGGAGAACGAGGCCTGCCTTGCATTTTACGGGGGCACGCCCACTGCGCTGCTCGCCGGGCACGGCGTCCTCGCGGCCGCCACCACTGCAGTGCACGCCACCCATCTCACCGAGCAGGACGTCGCGCTGCTGGGCGGCTCGCGTACCGCCGTATGTGCCTGCCCGAGCACCGAGGCCGACCTCGCCGACGGGATCGGGCCGTTCCGCGCACTGCGCGATGCCGGGTCGCCGCTGACGGTCGGCAGCGACCAGCACGTCATCACCGACCTGCTGGCGGAGGCGCGGCTCGTCGAGTCCCACGAGCGGCTGGCGGGCGGTGTCCGGGGCCGATTCGCGCCGGTCGAGCTGGTCGACGCCCTCACCGCGCAGGGTCACGCCTGCCTCGGTTGGCCCGACGCCGGCCGCATCGCCCCCGGACAGCGGGCCGATCTGGTGGCGGTGCGCCTCGAGAGCCCACGCACGGCCGGGGCGGACCCCGCGCAGGTGGTGCTGGTGGCAAGCGCCGCGGACGTCGACACGGTTCTGGTCGGCGGCGTGCCGGTCGTCACGGGCGGGGTACACCGGCTCGGCGACATCGGCGCCCTGTTGCGCGACGCGATCGAGCCCATCTGGAGCGCGACATGACCACTCACCGAGCGACGCTGATCACCGGCGTCGCCGAGCTCGTCAGCAATGACCCGGAGCTGGGGGCGGGGTCGCTGGGGTTGGTGCCCGATGCGGCTCTCGTGGTGCAGGACGGCACTGTCGCCTGGGTGGGCCCGGCAGGGGCCGCACCCCCGGCTGACGAGCGCGTGGACATCGGCGGGCGGGCCGTGCTGCCCGGCTTCGTCGACAGCCACGCGCACCTCGTGTTCGCGGGGGAGCGCTCGGCGGAGTTCGAGGCGCGGATGTCCGGCGTCCCGTACGACGGCGGCGGCATCGCCGCCACTGTGCGGGCCACCCGCGATGCCCCCGATGAACAGCTGCGATCGCAGCTGCAGCGGGTCGTCGCGGAGATGCGCGCCCAGGGCACGACCACCGTGGAGGTCAAGAGCGGCTACGGCCTGACGGTGGCGGACGAGGCCCGCGCCCTGCGGCTGGCCCGCGAGGTCACCGCGGAGACGACCTTCCTCGGGGCGCACGTGGTGCCCGCGGAGTACGCGGGTCGCGTGGATGACTACGTGGCGTTGGTCACCGGTCCGATGCTGGCGGCCTGCGCGCCCCACGCTCGCTGGATCGACGTCTTCTGCGAGCCCGCCTCGCCGCACGCGTTCGACGGCCCGGCGAGCCGTTCCGTGTTGGAAGCCGGCCGGGCCGCGGGCCTCGGCCTGCGGGTGCACGGCAACCAGCTGGGCCCCGGGCCTGGTGCGCAGCTTGCCGTCGAGCTGGGCGCCGCCAGCGTCGACCACTGCACCTTCCTCACCGATGCGGACGTCGACGCGCTCGCGTCGGGCCGGACCGTGGCGACGCTCCTCCCCGGTGTCGAGTTCTCGACCCGCCAGCCCTACCCGGACGCCCGGCGCCTGCTCGATGCCGGGGTCACGGTGGCGCTGGCCACCGACTGCAACCCCGGCACGTGCTTCTCGTCGTCGATGCCGCTCTGCGTGGCGCTGGCGGTGCGGGAGATGGGAATGACGCCCGTCGAGGCCGTGCTGGCAGCAACCCGGGGCGGGGCTGCCGCGCTGCACCGCGGTGACGTCGGCCACCTCGGGGTGGGGGCTCGCGCCGATATGGCCGTGCTGGACGCACCGTCCTACCGGTATCTGGCCTACCGGCCGGGCGTGCCGCTCGCGCGCACCCTCGAAGTCG
>DASYES010000568.1:0-4329 GCA_036498885.1 Pseudonocardia sp. | reverse complement strand
CAGCCGTCGATGTCGACCTCACGGGCGGTGTACGCGTTCAGGCGCTCGAGCACCGCGGCCGCGGCGTGCACCGCGTTACGGCCGTGCCATGACCGTGCCGAATGGGCGCGCCGTCCGCGCGTGGTGATCTCGGCGCGCAGCGTTCCCTGGCAGCCTGCCTCCACACCCGCGTTGGTCGGCTCGGCAAGAATCGCGAGGTCGGCGTGCAGCCAGTCGCGGTGCTCGCGCTGGATCCGGTTCAGCCCGTTGCGCGCGGCCTCCACCTCCTCGCAGTCGTAGAACACGAGCGTGAGGTCGTGGCGCGGCTCGGTGAGGGTGGCCGCGAGGTGTGCGAGGACCGCGTCCCCGGACTTCATGTCCGTGGTGCCGCAGCCGTAGAGCAGCTCGCCGTCGCGCCTGCTGGGCACGTTGTCGGCGATCGGCACGGTGTCGAGGTGACCGGCGAGCAGCACCCGCCGCTCGCGCCCGAGGTTCGTCCTGGCCAGCACCGCGTCGCCGGAGCGGAGCAGCTCGAGGTGGGGAGCCTGCTTCTGCAACGCCAGCTCGACGGCGTCGGCCAGCGTCGCCTCGTCGCCGGAGACGCTCGGCACGTCGACCAGCGCGGCGCACAGGTCGATGGGGTCGGAGGTGAGGTCCAGCACGGGGATCGTCACGAACCGCGACGCTACCTGCAGAGCCGTCGGGCGGCCCGCGGTCACCGCCCCCCGCCGGATACCGTTGGCCGCTGTGAGCACCGCACCGCGCCGGGAGGGCGCCTCAGGCACCGGCATCGCCACCGTCACCGTGCCCACAGACGGCACCGAGGGCGTCGTCCTCGACACCTGGTTCCCCGCGCCGGCTCTCGGCGGGCAGGCACCGGACGTCGCGGCCGATCTCGAGCACCTCGTCGGCACCGACGAGGCACGCGGCGTACGCACCGTCGTGGTCCGCACGGCGATCGAGTCGCTCGCCGACCCGCCCGCTGACCCGCACGACGTGTACCTGCGGCTGCACCTGCTCAGCCACCGCATCGTCGCACCCCGCGAGGCGAACCTCGACGGGGTCTTCGGGCTGCTCGCCAACGTCGTCTGGACCGACCAGGGTCCGTGCGCGGTGCCGGGCTTCGAGCTCACCCGCGCCCGTCTGCGCGCCCGCGGGCCGGTCACCGTGCTCGGCGTGGACAAGTTCCCTCGGATGGTCGACTACGTGATTCCCGCGGGCGTCCGGATCGCCGACGCCGACAGGGTGCGGCTGGGAGCGCACCTGGCCGAGGGCACCACCGTCATGCACGAGGGCTTCGTCAACTACAACGCGGGCACCCTCGGCGCGTCGATGGTGGAGGGGCGGATCTCGGCAGGCGTGGTCGTCGGTGACGGCTCCGACGTCGGTGGCGGCGCGTCGATCATGGGCACCCTCTCCGGAGGTGGCAAGGCGGTGGTGTCGGTGGGCAAGCGGTGCCTGCTCGGTGCCAACGCCGGGATCGGCATCTCGCTGGGTGACGACTGCGTGGTCGAGGCCGGGCTGTACGTCACCGCGGGCACCAAGGTGGTCCTCCCGTCCGGGGAGACGGCCGCCGCCCGCACCCTGTCCGGGCAGGACGGGATGCTGCTGCGCCGTAACTCGGTGACCGGCGCCGTCGAGGTGCTGGCCCGCACCGGTGAGGGCATCGCGCTCAACACCGCCCTCCACCACAACTGACCGCGGTCAGGCGGCCGGCCGGTCGCCGATCCGCCAGATCGCCCAGGCCTGGAGCGCAGCCGCCGCCAGCAGCACCGCGATCGCGGCGGGGAAGCCCTTCGTGAGGTCGATCAGCACGCCCATCAGCAACGGGCCGAGGCCCGCGCTGATGTACCCGACACCGAGCGCGAGCCCGCTGGTGGCCGCGCTCGCCGCACCGTCGGGTGTGCGCCAGGCGATCACGGAGAGGCCGAGCGGGAAGCCGGCCCCGACCCCGATGCCCAACAGCACCGCCCACATCCACGGGACGGCCGTGCCCGGCATCGGCAGCAGCATCACACCGAGCGTGCCGACCGCGACACAGCCGAGCGTCAGCCCGGCCCAGAACCGCCAGCGCCGGTGCCGCTCCGCGAGGACCGGGACGATGAGGGCAGCGGGGATCTGCGCGACGCTCCACACGGCGAGCAGCAGGCCTGCGCGTCCCGGGCTCCAGCCCTGCGACTCGTAGTACGGCGGCAGCCAGGTGATCCAGCCGTAGAACAGCAGCGACGTACCGGCTTGGTAGCAGGCCACGATGCGGGCGAACCTGTGCCGCCACGGCAGCGAATGGCGTACGGCGGCCCGGTCGGGCGCGCCGACGCGCCGCGCCACCGGCACCCAGACCACGACGGCCAGCGCGGCGGGCACGGCCCACACCGCGAGCGAGAGCGACCAGCCCCCCAGCGCAGCTGCCAGCGGCACGGCCAGGGCGCTCGCGACGGTGGCACCGACCGCCATCGAGACCACATAGCCGCCGGTGACAGCGCCGGCCCGGTCGGCGAGATGCTCCTTGACGACACCGGCGAGCAGCACGCCGGCAAGCCCGATACCGAACCCCACGAGCACGCTGCCCACGATCAGTGAGGCCAGCGCCGGAACGCCGCGCACCACGCTGCCCAGCGTGAGGATCGCGACGGAGACACCGAGAGCACGTTCCCGGCCGAACCTGGCGCCGAGCGCGGAGCCGGCGAAGGAGCCGACAGCCATCATCAACACGGCGGAGGCCTGCACGAACCCGGCGAGACCCGCGGACGTCCCGAGGTCCTCGCGCACGGTCTCCAGGAGGGGCGGGTAGCCCGCCAGAGCCGCACGGAGGTTCGCCGCGAGGGCGAGCAACCCCAGCAGCACGACGACCGGCCGGACTGTTTCCGCTCCGGCCCCGCTGGACGACGTTGTCCCGGAGCCAGTGGTCACGCCGCCGGCAACCGCTCCGCCGCCGCCGCGATCCGCTCGTCGGACGCGGTGAGGGCGACCCGGACGTGCTGGGTTCCCGCCGGTCCGTAGAACTCACCTGGCGCCACCAGGACACCCTGCTTCGCCAGCCTGTGCACCGTCAACCGGGAGTCCTCGCCCGCGGTGGCCCACAGGTACAACCCCGCCTCGGAGTGGTCCACCCGCATGCCGGCGGCCTCCACAGCGGCCCGCAGCGTGGCCCGGCGCCGGACATAGATCTCGGCCTGCGCCGTCACGTGCGCGTCGTCGGACACCGCGGCGCCCAACGCGGCCTGCACCGGCCGCGGGACCATCATGCCGATGTGCTTGCGCAGCTCCAGCAGGCTCGCGACCAGCGATGGGTCGCCCGTCACGAACGAGGCGCGGTAACCGGCCATGTTCGAGGTCTTCGACATGGAGTGCAGGGCCAGCAGGCCCTCGTGCGAGCCGCCGCAGACGTCGGGATGCAGCACCGACACCGCACCCTGTTCGGCGGGGGCGAGCGAGAGATAGCACTCGTCGGACGCCACCACGGCGCCGCGCTCGCGGGCCCATTCCACGACCTTGCGCATGTGCTCGGCCGGCAGCACCCGCCCCGTCGGGTTGGAGGGGGAGTTCAGCCAGACCATGGCAACCCGCTGCGGACCCAGCGCGATGGTGGAGTCCGAGCGGACGAAGTCGGCCCCCGCCAGCCGGGCACCGACCTCGTAGGTCGGGTAGGCCAGCTCGGGGATCACGACCGTGTCGCCCGCACCGGCACCCAGCATCGTGGGCAGCCACGCGACGGTCTCCTTGAGACCGATCGTGGGCACGACCGCGACCGGATCGACCGTGACGCCGAACCGGCGCACCATGGCGCCCGCGATCGCCTCGCGCAGTGAGTCGGGCCCGTGGGTGGTCGGATAGCCGGGAACGTCCGCTGCCGGACCCGTGAGCGCTGCACGCACGACGTCCGGTACAGGGTCGACGGGCGTGCCCACCGACAGATCGACGATCCCACCCGGGTGGGCCTTGGCGAGCGTGGTGTCCTCGGCGAGGGAATCCCAGGGAAAGTCCGGGAGGTCGATCTTCACCATGCTGCAGCGGCTGTCACAGGTTCGGTCTCCTTACTCGTCGTGCTGCTGCGGCGGCAGGCTCAGCGCGGGCTCGACGTCACGCTCGATCTTGCCGATCTTCGACGCACCGCCGGGCGAGCCCAGCTCGTCGAAGAAGTCGACATTCGCCTTTGTGTACGCGCTCCACTGATCGGGGACGTCGTCCTCGTAGTAGATCGCCTCAACGGGGCAGACCGGCTCACACGCTCCGCAGTCGACACACTCGTCAGGGTGGATGTAGAGCATCCGGCCGCCCTCGTAAATGCAGTCCACTGGACACTCGTCCACGCACGCGCGGTCCTTGACGTCTACACATGGGAGGCCGATC
>DASYES010000567.1:0-2193 GCA_036498885.1 Pseudonocardia sp. | reverse complement strand
AGCAGCGCGGCTCGCAGCGGACCGCTGTAGCGCCCCACCGCGAGCACCGCCGGGCCCCCCGGCAGCACCGGCCACGTCGGCCGCCCCAGCCCGGCCCTGCATCGCGGACACCACGGCGGCACCGGATCACCGCACCCGGCGCAGTCGCCGGGCAGCACCAGATCGAGCAACGCCGCCCGAAATTCCCGAATCCCCACCCGCCAAGCGTGCACCCGACCCCGGTCACGAACAGTGCGGGACCAGCCAGTTATCCACAACCCACCCCAACCCCGCGAGTCGCCCGTTTCCAGCCCCCGAGTTGCCCGCTGCTGGGGCGAGCGGCTCGCGCAGCGGCCAGTGCACCTCGTGCGGAACACGGGTGCTGTGCACGACCGCAGAAAGGCACGCGTCGCGCACGAGGAAATGGGCGACACGCACGTTGAAAAGGGGCGACTCGCACGGTCGGGACGGGCGACTCGCGCGAGCGGCGGGGCGCCTCCCCGTTGCGGACGACGGGCTGCCTCACCCGGATGCGGAGAGGCTCGCCTCAGGCGCCAGGAACGGGCGACTCGCGCGCTGGAAAGGGGCGACTCGCGCGGTCAGAACGGGCGACTCGCGGGGTCAGCCGGGGTACAGGGGGACCGCGTCGGGGGCGCCGCCCAGGACCTGACGCCAAGCAGCCTGGTCACCGCCCGCAAAGCTCCACACGCCGGTCTGGTCGGTGACGAGCAGCGGGCGGTTCGCGGCGGCCGCGATGGCCGTGAGCGGCGGCGTGAGGTTGTTGCCGAGTACCTGCTGCACGCTCAGACCGTCGACCGAGACCTGACCGACGAGCATGTCGGTGCCACGCGTGATCGCGACGATCGACTCCGCCGAGCGCCAGTCGGCCGCCACGACCTCGCCCAGGTCGTCCGGACGCAGGCGGTGGATGTTGCGGATGGCCACCTCGCCGTCGATCCTGCGAGCCACAGCGGCCGTGTAGAGCGCCCCACCGACCACAGCGACCACACGCATCCCGTCGCGGGAGAGCCGCAGATCACCGATCGGGCCGAGTGCGGTCAGCTGGTCGGCGTTGACCTGGCCGGTACGCGCCGGCCCCGTGCCGTCGACGAGCACCCGCGCGACGACGGCCCCGTCGAGGACCGTCCACACCTCGCCACCCGTTGGCGTCCAGGACGGACGCGTCATCGTTGCGGCGTCCAGCGACACGGGGGACACCGCTCCGCCCGGTCCCCCACCGACCAGCAGCGCGCGCCGTCCGCCCATCCGGACGACGGCCGCGAGCCGCTGACCGTCACCGGTGGTCGCCGCGGACTCCACGTCATAGGCACCGTTGCCGACGGGACCGGGCAGCGGTGCGCTCGGCTGAGGACCGTCCAGCTGCCGGACCCGCCCGCCCGCGACGACCACGCCGGGCACGTCGGCACCGGGCTGTACCTCTGCGGAGAGCGCAGCGACGTCCTCGCGCGTGAGCTCGGGCGTGCCGGACAGCAACGGTTCGCCGTCCACGAGCAGCCGCACACGCGCCACGTTGACCTCGGACAGCGTCAGCACCACCTGGGCGGCCAGGAGCCGCCTCGCCGCCTCGTCGAGGTCACCGACACCGGTGAGGTCGACGATGAGCGCACCGTCCGAACCCACGGCGGCGTTGGACCGCAGCTGCGCTCCCGGCGGGAACTGCGAGATGGCCGCGCCCCGCAACGCCTCTGACGGCCCGGCGAGCAGGAGCTCGAGTGCCCGGGCGGCCTGCGCCCTCGCCGGCACGCTGGGCACGTAGCGCAGGTCGGCCACGGCGAGCCTGCGGACCGGGTCGACGAACCAGGTGCGCACCTGTCGATAGTTGTCCCGGAAGATCGACAACGGCACGACCACGCCGGCCGGCACGTTGGAGATGCGCCATTGCCCGTCGCGGCGCACGACGGTGACGTCCTGCTGGAACGTGGCCTGCTCCGGCTCGAACGCCCCGGACGACGAGAGGCGGCCGACCTCCGTGCCGCGGATCCGGATCGTCGTGACTCCGGTGTTCGGATCCTGCGCTCCCGCCGCGGGCACGGTGTCGAACTGCCCGTCGAGGACGGTGAGGCTCGCGGCGTCGTCCCATTCCACGGCGTCGGGCACCAGGAAGCGACGTGCTGATCCGTGTTCGGCGGCGCTGCTGCCGGAGGCGAACACGAAGTCGCGCACCAGGTCGAGCGGGTTGCTGCCCTCGACGGG
>DASYES010000566.1:0-6406 GCA_036498885.1 Pseudonocardia sp. | reverse complement strand
CGATGCGCCCGGCGTACCGCAAGCGACGCCCCGGGCGCCCGGAGCTGGTGGTGCTCTGTGACGTCTCCGGCTCGGTGGCCGGGTTCAGCCACTTCACGCTGCTGCTGGTGCAGGCGCTGCGCGAGCAGTTCAGCAAGGTGCGCGTGTTCGCGTTCGTCGAGCGTGCCGACGAGGTGACGCACCTCTTCGACCCCGGGGCGGAACTCTCCGGGGTGATGCAGCGGGTACTGCGGGAGGCCGACCTCGTCGCCTTCGACGGCCACAGCGACTACGGCGGTTCCTTCGGCACTTTCGCGGAGCACTGGGGCGACGTGGTGACGCCGAAGACCTCCTTGCTGGTGCTGGGTGATGCGCGCACGAACTACCGCGACCCGAACCTCGCCGTGCTGCGCCGGCTCGTCGGGCAGGCGCGGCACGCGCACTGGCTCAACCCGGAACCGCGCCGCCAATGGGGTACCGGTGACTCCGCAGCCCTCCGGTACGGCGACGTACTTCCGATGCACGAGTGCCGCACGGCTGGGCAGCTCGCCGATGTGGTGGAGGGGTTGCTGCCGGTCTGACCTCGGGTAGTAGCACATGCATACGAAAAGAGTCCAGTACTTGACCCTGCGTGACGGAACTCGGCATTCTCCTCCGTCAGAGTGATCCACGTAAAAGGGTCATCGTTGACAAACGGTGGAGTGCCTCATGACCGCAGCTACGGTGTCCCGTCGATCACGAATGATTGCCGTAGCAGCCGTTGCCCTCGCCGCGTCGCTGCTGGGCGCCACCCCGGCCGCGGCGGCCTCTGCCGACGCTGCAGGGAAGCAGAAATGCGACACGGTGGAGCAGCTGCTGGAGTGCGTCTCCGCGGAGGGGGTGCGCGCGCACCTGGCGGAGTTCCAGTCGATCGCCGACGCCAACGGCGGCACGCGTGCCTCGGGCACCCCGGGCTATACGGCGTCGGCGGAGTACGTGGCCGAGCAGGCACGCGACGCCGGGCTCGACGTCACCACCCAGGACTTCGAGTTCGCGTTCTTCCAGCTGAACAGCCAGGCGTTGGCGCAGACCGAGCCCACCTCCGTCGCCTATACGGCGGGCACCGACTTCGTCGCGACGACGTTCTCCGGCAGCGGCGACGTGAGCGGCACAGCCGTGCCGGTCGACCTTCGGCTGCCCTCGACCGGCGGCTCCACCAGCGGTTGCGAGGCCGAGGACTTCGCCGACTTCCCCGACGGGGGCATCGCCCTGATGCAGCGCGGCACCTGCGAGTTCGGAGTGAAGGCACGCAACGCCGAGGCGGCAGGCGCCGTGGGCGCGGTGATCTTCAACGAGGGTGACGCTCCGGACCGCACCGAACTGCTGCAGGGCACACTCGGCGCGCCGATCGGCATCCCGGTGGTGGGCACCACCTTCGCCATCGGCGAGGCGCTGCAGAACGCCACGGTGCAGCTGCAGGTGGACGCCGTGAGCGAGAACCGCACCACCACCAACGTCCTCGCCGAGACACCGAACGGTGGCGACACCGTGTTGATGGTGGGGGCCCACCTCGACTCGGTGCCCGAGGGCCCCGGCATCAACGACAACGGCAGCGGCAGCGCGTCGATCCTCGAGGTGGCGCGCCAGATGGCCGGGGCGCAGACGGATGCCACGGTGCGTTTCGCCTGGTGGGGCGCTGAGGAGCTCGGGCTGCTCGGCTCGCAGCACTACGTGGCGACGCTGCCGCAGGACGAGCGCTCCCGGATTGCGGGCTACCTGAACTTCGACATGGTCGGCTCGCCCAACTTCGTGCGGTTCGTCTACGACGGCGACAACTCCGACGCTTCCGGCGCAGGCCCCGGCCCGCAGGGCTCGGCTGCCATCGAGGACGTGTTCGAGAAGTTCTACGCCGACCGTGGCCTGGCCTACCAGGGCACCGACTTCGACGGCCGCTCCGACTACGGGCCGTTCATCGCGGCCGGGATTCCCGCCGGCGGCTTGTTCACCGGCGCGGAGGGCGTGAAGAGCCCGGAGCAGGCCTCGGTGTTCGGCGGCACGGCGGGAGCGCCCTTCGACCCCTGCTACCACCAGGCCTGCGACACCGTCGCCAACATCAGTGACGCGGCGCTCGACGAGAACGCCGACGGGATCGCCTTTGCGACCTTCACGCTCGCATCTGATCCGGCGCTGATCACTGGCCCTACGCCCGCGGCGCCGTCCGAGCCTGCCGCACCTCCTGCGGGCGGCGGTGGGCTCGCGCACGACCATGCGGGCCTCCGCTCCTGACGGTGGTGGTCAGTCGGTGCTGGTGCGCAGCGCGAACCGTTCGGCCACCGCGACGTCGCCCGTGACCGGCAACGCGCCGGCGGGGCGGCGGCGGTAGAGGAAGAGCAGCAGGTCGGAAGCGGATGCCAGGATCAGCGCATCCGGCCGCTGATCGGTTCGGTCGGCCAGCCGTTGCCACCGAGCGGTGCCGTGCTCGTCCTCTCCGACGGCCCATCGGATGCCGGTGTCGGCGGCTACCAGTTCCAGCGTGCCCCCGACCGCAGCGGCTTCCTTCGCCCGGAACGGGGTGCTGACCTCGAGGAACTCCTCGACGGCATCGGTGGCGGCCGCGGCGTCGAGAGCCTGCGGCCGCCCGACGGCCTGCTCGCCGTCCCAGCGATGGACCGCGGCCTCCTGGACCTGGTGACGTACCACGAAGCCGGCGTCGCTCCGGGCTGCCCAGGTGTAGACCGGCTCATCGGGCGCAGCCGCCTGCAGTGACTTCACCAGCCGGGCGGCGCCGGCGCGTAGCTCGGGCACGAGCCGCTCCTCATCGGGCCGCACGGCCTCGGGGACCGCGGCCGGATCCTGCACGCGTTCGGCCACGACGGTGCCCCAGAAATGCTGCACCTCCAGCAGGTGCCACACGAGGTCGGCCACCGACCACCCCGGGCAGCTCGGCACGGGGGAGGCGAGATGGCCGTCCGCCGCGTCGGCGAGGGCCAGGGTGTCGGCCTCGATGCGCAAGAACGGATCGAAGTGGGTGACGAGCCCGAAGGCGCTGCGGTGATCGATCATGACGGAGACGCTAACGGGAGTGACCGACAGGAACCGGACTCCGCTTCGACGCCTCACGCCTCCACTCCGGCGTCGGACGCGGAGCACGTCCGGGCCCGGCGCTGTCCCGGCTGGAACGGGCTTTCCGCACCTCCTCGCGGCCCAGGGTCGGGCCGTCCGGCGAGGCGTCGCACGGTGTGCTCACGGCGCTGATACCTGCCGTGTCGGGCCTGGCCACGATGCTCGGTCCGGGCAACGAGGTGGTGCTGCACGACCTGTCGCGGTTACCCGACTCGACATCGTGACGGCGGGGGGACGTCACCGGCCGCATCGCGGGTGGCTCGATGACGGACCTGCTGCTGGGGCTGATGCGCCGCGGCACCACGCACGGCCTCACCGACTACGAGACCCACGGGCCGAACGGGCGTCCCATCCGCTCGTCCACGATCTTCCTGCGCGACAGGGCGGGAGTGACGATCGGCCGACGGCGAACGTCCGGCCGCCGCGACCGGTCCTCGCGGCGTGGGGAAGCAGAGATCCGCCGCTCGCGCCGTCGCGGGCGAGGGGTAGGTCCGGCGCGCTGTGCGGCCTCCGATCACGGGTGGCGGCTCGCGAGGACGCAGAACTCGTTTCCCTCTGGGTCGGCAAGCACGACCCAGCTCTCATCGCCGTGGCCGACGTCGGCGTAGCGAGCACCGAGGTCGAGCAGGCGACGGACCTCGTCGTCCTGCTCCCTGTCGGCGGGGTTGAGGTCGAGGTGAAGCCTGTTCTTGACGGTCTTGCCCTCGGGCACGCGCGCGAATGTCAACGTCGGTGGCACCGGCCCGAGGCGGCTCCTGCCTTCAGGCGCCGAGGGAGAGCCGATCGTGACAAGTTCGTCGTCTTCGTCCTGGACCTCGTAGTCGAGGACCGAGCACCAGAACCGGGCGAGATCGTGGGGATCGGCACAGTCGATCGCAAGCTCGGTGAACTTACTGGCCATGTCAGGACCTCCCGGTCACGTAGCGGGTCCGCCGAAGGCCACACGCTAATCGCAGTGATCGACGCCGAGGTGGGTCCGCGCGTGGTGTGCGTTCGGCGATGCAGTGGAATGATCGGCATCGAACTGATGTTCGATTCCGGGTAACGTCGCTCGGGTGTCGCACCTCGATCTCGCCTGGCAGCCGTCGCTGCTCGACGCCGCCGCCGACGGCGTCGAGCTCGACGCGGGCTTCTGTGGTGTGCGGCGCCGCGATCTGGGCGACGGCGCGTGGGTCGACCACGGGCCCGGCTGGTGCCGTGGCGCCGATGATCTGTTCGCCCGCCTCCTCGCCACCACTCCCTGGGCGGGCCGGGAGGTGCGGATGTACGACCGGGTGCTGCCCGAGCCGCGGCTCACCCACCGCTGGCGTCTGGACGACGGCCCCGCGCCGCCCATGGAGCTGCGGGAGATGGCCCGGGTGCTGAGTGACCGCTACGGGGTGGAGTTCACGCAGGTGGGCGCCAACCTGTACCGCGACGGTTCCGACAGCGTCGCGTGGCACGGTGACCGCGTGGCCCGTGATCTCCCGGAGGCGATCGTCGCACTGGTCTCGCTCGGTGCGATCCGGCCGTTCCGGCTGCGTCCCACCGGCGGCGGCGCCTCGGTCGGCTATCTGCCAGGGCCGGGCGACCTCCTCGTGATGGGTGGGTCCTGCCAGCGCACGTGGCAGCACTCCGTGCCCAAGACCCGTTCGGTCGGGCCGCGCGCCAGCATCCAGTTCCGCCACGCCTACCAGCGCTGACGCCTGTGGCGTAGATCGCAGTCCGGTTCGCGGAGCCGACTTGACCGGGCGGTCAGTCAAGACGCATGATCGGTTCATTGGGTATCAACTCCTCACGAGGGAAGTGATCGCGATGACCGCGAGGTCATGGCACCGGTGGCAGGACTGGGCGGCGCTGGTGATCGGTGTGCTGACGGCCTTGTCGCCGATCGTGGTGAGCACCGACGCCACCGCGTTGTGGACGCTCATCATCTTCGGTGTGCTGATCGCAGCAACGGCGCTCTGGTCGCTGGGCAGGCCCGGGTCGGTGGCCAGCGAGTACGTGCACGCGGTGCTCGGCGTGCTGTTGTTCATCTCGCCCTGGGTGCTGGCATACAGCGCCCTCGCGGGGTCGTCCTGGACGTCCTGGGTCGCGGGGGTGCTGACGGTCGCCGTGGGCGTCGCCGCCCTCCCGGCGGCGAACGCGGAGCACCGGGGGCTCGCCGGGCAGCACTGAACAGCAGCACTGAATCGCAGGGCTGAATCTCTGGCAGAACCGATCGACAGCACGGCCGCGGCCCGGTTGGTCGCGGCCGTGCCGCACGTCAGGATGTAGTGGTGGTGAGGGGGAGATGAACGAGCGGGGTGCGCGCGACCGGATCCTGGCCGCCGCGGAGGAGTTGTTCGCCGACCGCGGGTTCGACGCCACGCCGACCTCGCAGATCGCCGAGCGGGCAGGCGTACCGAAGGGCTTGGTGCACTACTACTTCAAGCGCAAGCCCGACCTGCTGACGGCGCTCGTGGAGCGGCTACCCGAGGACCATCTCGATCCCGCACACCTGGTGGTGCCCGGTGACGTTGCGGCGAGCCTGCACCGGCTCGTCGAGGCGCTCGACCGCACCCAAGCCTCGTCGGCAGTGCTGTCGCACCTGCTCTGGCGGGAAGCGGACACTCACCCCGCCGTACTCGACGCGCTCCGCACCCGCTTCAACCTGCTCGTCGAGCGGATTCGCGCCGTCATCGCGGCCGCCCGGCCGGACGGCTGCGCCGAGGCCGATGTGGACAGTGCCGCGCATCTGCTGGCCTCGGCCGTCAGCTACCGGCATTCCGTGGCCCGGCATGCCGAGGACGGGCGCGCGACCACGCATCGGGAACTGTGCTTCCTGGCCGACGCGCTGGCGGCAGGTGCCGGCGCGTCGGCCACGGCGTAGGTCCCGCCGCGGTGTGCGCGCAGAGCGGACGACGTGACACACCGACGACACGATGCGCCGCGACGTCCGCGGCGGCTTGCCCGGCGGTGACCGGAGCCTGATGGACCGGGAGGCCGGCTTCGTGAACAACGCCGCCGGCTCAGCCCGGCCGGCTCCTGGTGCGGAGGCCCTGCTCACGCCGGATACGAGCGGGTCCCCCAGTTGCGGCGCAGGCCGCCGTCACGGTGCGCTCGTCAGCCATTCCTCGATGTGCTCCACGCCGTCGTCGACGAGCTCCGGCGGCGCGCCCGAGCCCACCAGCGAGGAGCGCGCGAGCTGCGCCAGCCGCTCGTCGGACAGGCCCATCGTCGTACGGGCCAGCTCGTACTCTCCGAGCAGGCCGGGGCCGAAGAGCAGCGGGTCGTCGCCGTTCAGCGTGCAGCGGACGCCCGCGTCGAGCAGCCGGACCAGCGGGTGCTCGTCGAAGGACGGCAC
>DASYES010000565.1:0-1703 GCA_036498885.1 Pseudonocardia sp. | reverse complement strand
CCGATCACGGGGAGCCAGGTGTCGCCGATCTGCGTCGACTCCATCCTGGCGATGGCGCGCCCGTTCGGGGCGTCGTGCACGGGCGTCTCCCGGATGGGGTGCACGACGATCCCGCTGGTCTTGGCGTCGACCGCGTTGTCCTGAGGAGCACCGTCCACTGTGGTGTAGGTGCTGCTCAGGGGAAGCTCGCCGGCGGCGGGTGCGAGTTCGCCCGCCGCAATGCCGGACGGTGATCCGTCAGGCGGGCCGCTCAACGCGGCAAAGCCGATTACCGCAGCCAGGATCACGACAACGCCCACGACCGCCCCGATCAGGAGCGTCTTGCGGGACGTGCGTGGTCGATCTTCGGGTGGCGCCACCTGATGTGGCGAGGTGTGCTGTGGCATATGACCCAAACCGTGCGAATCAGACATGGATGGCCATAGCCGAGTGACACTCGATCGAGGGCCCCCCGGCTACAGCGCGCGCAACGTACAAACGAGACAGACGCCAACCGGGTTACGACCAAGATTTTTTTTCACGTTCCGTCTAACAAAAGTTACGGAAAGTGACCGGACGTTGCTCAGTCCGGGTGGATCTCGCGGAGCGTGAAGTCCTCGATGTCGAGCACGAATCCGCGGATGACGGTGTCGGGCAGCAGGAAGGGATCGCGCCGCAGCCGAGCCATTCCGCGGCGGACGTCGAGCGCGGGGTCGGCGAAGGTGCCGATGCGCCACGGCGGGAGCATTCCGACGTCCTGCGCGAGCTCTTCGGAGAACTCCTCGTCGGTGAACGTGGCGAGCCCGCACCGGGTGTGCTGGACCACCAGCACCTCACGGGTGCCGAGCTTGCGCTGGCTGATCGTCACCGAGCGCACGACGTCGTCGGTGACCACTCCGCCCGCGTTCCGCAGGGTGTGCACCTCGCCGACGGCCAGCCCGAAGAGCCCGAGCACGTCGATGCGCGTGTCCATGCACGTCAGTACGACCGTGTGGAGAGCAGGCGTGGAGCCGATTCCCTGTGCCGCCGACGCGGCGAGCCGGCCGCCCCCTGCCGCGTGCCGCCTCAGCAACTCCTCACCGCTCACGGGCAGGAGACTAGGGGCCGGACCGCCGCCGTGCATGATCAACGCCCGCACCCGGAACACGGGCCGCACGCGGTCTCCCGGTGCACCGCGCAAGATGGGCCCGTGACCAGGAGCCTGCATCTGATGACGCTGGTGAAGATCTGTCCGGCCGCGCTGCACGGGACGGGCGCATGAGGGCCGCCGTGCTGCGGGAGCCCGGCAGCCCGCTTCAGATCGAGAACGTGGAGCTGGACGACCCGCACGCCGGCGAGGTACGGGTGCGGGTGGAGGCGGCCGGGGTCTGCCACACCGAGCTGCACTACATGTCGGGGGACATCCCCTGCCCGCTCCCGATCGTGCTCGGCCACGAGGGCTGCGGGGTCGTCGAAGAGGTCGGCACGGGCGTCGACACCGTGGCTGTGGGCGATCGGGTGGCCTTCACCTGGCGCCCGCGCTGCGGCTTCTGCGAGTTCTGCATCACCGGCCGTCCCGTGATGTGCATCTACGGCCGGGTGCAGGCTCGCAGCGGAGGGCTGATGGACGGCACCTCCCGCCTGCGCCGCGGCACCGAGCAACTGCACCACTTCCTCGGTGTCTCCTGCTTCGCCGAGCAGGCGGTGGTCTCCCAGCGCGCCGTGGTGCGCGTGCCCGACGACGT
>DASYES010000564.1:0-3685 GCA_036498885.1 Pseudonocardia sp. | reverse complement strand
GATGAGTGCCACGGCGAACACCACCGCGACGACGATCGCGGTGACCGCGAAGTTGGTGAGGGCCGCGCTCCACGGGTAGGCCGTCACGCGGGCCTCGAGACAGCGGTATGGCCGTTCACCGAGCCGTCCGCCACGGAGTGGGAGGCCGCGGCAGCGGACTCCATGCCGAGCACGGCCTGCCTGCGCCGCGGGAGGCCGGTGCTGCCCCTGGTGTCGGGACGCACCATGAGGATCTGGTGCACACCCATCCGGTTCTCCTCGAATGCCAGAGCTGCTCCTGCGAGGTACAGCAGCCAGACCCGGTACTGCTCCTCACCGATCAGGGCGATCGCTTCGGCCTTGTGTTCCTGCAGGGTCGCGAGCCAGGGCCGCACGGTCCAGACGTAGTGCTCGCGCAGGGAGTGGACGTCGACGACCTCGAGACCGGCTGCCTCGAGCATGTCCAGTGTGGAGCCGAGTGGGCGCATGTGCATGTCCGGGGCGACGTAGCGCTCCATGAACGGCCCGCCGCCGGGCGCACTGTTGTGGCCGGAGGCGCCACGCGACATCTGCTGCACGAGCAGCCGGCCCTGCGGGCGCAGCAGCGTGTGCAGGGTGGCGGCGTAGACCGGGTAGTTGTCCTGCCCGACGTGCTCGCCCATCTCGATGGAGGCGATCGCGTCGAAGGGCTCGTACGAACCGGATTCGCCGGCGAGCGCGCGGTAGTCCTGCATACGGATCTCGACCTGGTCGGTCAGCCCGAGCGCGCGCAGGCGCGCGAGCCCGTACGACTGCTGCTGCGCGGAGAGCGTGACGCCCACGGCGCGCACCCCGTAGTGCTGCGCCGCGTGGATCAACAGTGCGGCCCAGCCGCATCCGACGTCGAGCAGTCGCATCCCCGGAGCCAGGCCGAGCTTGCGGCAGATCAGGTCCAACTTGTCGCGCTGGGCGTCCACCAGGCCGTAGGTGGGAGAGTCCTCCTGGGTCCAGTAGCCGCAGGAGTACGCCATCTGCGGGTCGAGCAGGAACTCGTAGAACTCGTTCGAGAGGTCGTAGTGGTGCGCGATCGCGGCACGGTCGCGACGGCGGGTGTGCAGCCCGCCGGACAGCCGCGCCTCCGACGCCGGGGGCTTCGGGCGGGGGCCGATCGCCCCGAGCCGGGCGGCGACACCGACGGCGTCCACGATGTCGGCGCGGGTGAGCCGCACCCCGGCCAGGCCCTGGGCCTCCGCGAGCTTCCAGAACCGGGAGAGACCCTCGGCGATGTCGCCGTCCACCTCGAGCTCGCCTGCCACGAACGCCCGCGCCAGGCCCAGCTCGCCGGGGTTCCACAACAGCCGCCGCAACGCCCGTCGGTGCCGGACGACCGCGACGGGTGCGGCCGGGTCGTCGGACGGACCGGCTTCGGTGCCGTCCCAGGCGCGGAGACGGATCGGCAACGGCGCACCGATCAGGCGTTCGACGAGTGCAGCGAGTTGCGGGGCCACGGCGCGGCGCATGGGGTCTCCTGAAGTCGGGAGGAAGGATGCGGACGCGATCCCGGACGTCAGCGGCGCCGCAGCGAGAACTGGAAGACGTCGAGGTAGCCGACGCGGAACCCGGCCTCGCAGTAGGCGAGGTAGAACTCCCACATCCGGCGGAAGGTCTCGTCGAACCCGAGTGCGGCGACGGACCCCCAGCGGGCCAGGAAGGTGGTGCGCCAATGCTCCAGCGTGCGGGCGTAGTCCGGGCCGAGGCTGCGGCGCTCGACGACCCGCAGACCGGTGTGGTCGCGCAGGTTCTGCTCGATCGCCTCCACCGAGGGGATCAACCCACCCGGGAAGACGTACTTCGAGATCCACGTGTAGTCGTTCTGCGTCACGAGCATGCGGTCGTGCGGCATGGTGATCGCCTGCAGCCCGACGCGCCCGCCCGGGCGCAGCAGCCGGTCCAGCGCGGCGAAGTAGGTGGGCCAGTACTGCGCGCCCACCGCCTCCACCATCTCGACGCTGACCACGGCGTCGTAGCTGCCCTGCGCCTCGCGGTAGTCGCGCAGCAGCACCTGAACCCGGTCGGCCGCGCCTGCGGCGTCGATCCGTTCCTCGGCCAGACGCGCCTGCTCCGCGGAGATCGTCATGGTGGTGACCCTGGCCCCGCGCTGCGCCGCGCGGATCGCGAGCCCACCCCAGCCCGTGCCGATCTCCAGGACGTGCATCCCGGACCTCACCCCGGCCAGGTCGAGCATGGCGTCGATCTTGCGGCGCTGGGCGTCGGCGAGGTCGTCGCTCCCCTCGGCGAACCAGGCCGCCGAGTAGGACATCGTCTCGTCGAGGAACACGCTGAACAGCTCGTTGGACAGGTCGTAGTGGCGGTGGATGTTCTCCCGCGCACCATCGACCGTGTTCATCTCGGCGCGCGGCCGCCGGGCCTCGGCGATGCGACGCCCGATGCGCTGCAGCGCCGGAGAGATCAAAGTGGACAGCTGCGCGGCGAACGGCGTCAACAGGTCGGCCGGGCGGGTGCAGGTCCAGTCCCCGACCATGTACGACTCCCCGAACCCGATCTTCGATCCGGCGCCGAGCCGGTGGAAGAACGCCTCGGGCCGCACGATCCGCATCACCGGGGCGTCGCTCCCGCCCGCCCCGATCCGTTTCCCGCCCGGGAAGACAACTCGGACCGGCACGGACCGCACGGCACGCCGGAAGAGCACCTCCGCCACGAGCGCCTTCACCGGCGCGTGTGGCGGGGTCGCGAGACCGGGCCACACGCCCTCGTTCGGCCTCGGCACATTCCTGGTTCGGCAGGCGGCGGCATCGGGTGCGCGGTGCGCCCGGGACCTGCTCATGGGATCAGCGATCACTGGACGCCCTCCTGAGGATCGTGCTCGGGCCGGGGGACCACGGGCAGCCTGCGCAGCCACAGGGCGATCCCGTGGCGGCGGATCAGCGCCGTGATCCGGTGCGTGACGAGAGGCCTGCGCAGCAGCATCCGGACCAGTGACGCCGAGGTGACCGGCCTGCGTACGCCGATCACGGTGGCGGCCAGGGCAGTGCTGCCCTGCTGGCGCAGCGACACCGACACCGCCAACCGCTCGCCGGGCACCGGCAGCGACATCGAGTAGTGCCCGTCGACGGACAGGAACGGCGAGACGTAGAAGTCCTTGACGGTGCTCACCCGGCCCGCGGCGTCGGGTCGTAGCAGGTAGCAGTGGCGCTGTCCGTAGGTGTTGTGCACCTCGGCCACCACGCACTCGAGCGCGCCGTCGGGCTGGTGGCACCAGTACACGGAGATCGGGTTGAACACGTAACCGAGCACCCTGGCGTTCGTCAGCATCAGCACCTGCCCACCGCGCAGGTCGACATCGTGCAGGGCCAGGAAGGCATCCAGGTTCTGCCGGATCGAACGCCGTGGGTCTCCGAGGTGATCTCGGGCGCTGAAGCGGGCGAACGGCCGCAGCCAGCGCGGCAGCTCGGGCAGCGCGTCGAGGTCGATCAGCCACAGATAGATGCCGTGCCGGAAGGAGCGTTCCATCCGTTGCCTACGGACGTGGCGCACGCTCGCCTCGTACAGGGCCGGCACCACCACCGTCGCCGACGTGTCGGTCGCTACCGGCCGGGTCGCGCTGTTCACCACTCCACGCCCAGCGCCGCGGCCGCGCGAACGCCCGCAGCGCATCCGTCCTCGTGGAAACCCCATCCGTGGTAGGCGCCCGCGAAGGCCAGCGGAC
>DASYES010000563.1:0-7515 GCA_036498885.1 Pseudonocardia sp. | reverse complement strand
GACGACCCGGCCCTGGCGGGCTTCACGAACACCGGCAGCCCCAAGCGGTCGCGCTGCTCGGGTGTGAGGTTGGCATTGCCGGGCCGGAGCACCACGAGGTCGCCGATGGGCAGGCCGTCGGCCGCCAGCAGCTTCTTGGCGAACTCCTTGTCCATGCCGGCCGCGCTCGCGAGCACGCCCGCGCCGACGTAGGGCACCCCGGCCATCTCCAGCAGGCCCTGGATCGTGCCGTCCTCGCCGAAGGGGCCGTGCAGCACCGGAAACACGACGTCGACCCCGGAGAAGACCTCGCCTGCCCGGTCCGGATCGAGGACGACGAGCCCGCCACGCGTCGGGTCACCGGGCAGCGCGAGTGCCGTGCGCGACTCGTCGACGGCCGGGAGCTCGCGGCCCGAGATCACCAGCTCGCGCGGGTCGTCCGTGCCGAGCACCCAGGCCCCGGACCTGGTGATGCCGACCGGCACGACCTCGTAGCGTTCCCGATCGAGGTGCGAGAGCACCGACCCGGCGGAGATGCAGGAGATGGCGTGCTCGCTGCTGCGGCCGCCGAACACCACGGCCACCCGCACCTTGTCCCGGCTCATGACGACCGAGACTAGGCGGGCCGGCCCGGCGATACCGACCGGGGCCACCCTCGATCAGGGGATCGTGCCGACTTCCCTACCGGGTTGGCGAGGATGGGGTCCATGGTCGAAGTCGGGGTGCATGAGGCGAAGACGACGCTCTCCGACCTCCTGCGCCGAGTGGCCGAGGGCGAGGAGGTCGGCATCACCCGCAGCGGGGAGCACGGCGCGCGTCTCGTGCCGGTTCAGCGGCGCGTCCTGGGACGAGATGCCGGGCTGTTCGAGGCCGGTGCAGCGCCGGGCTCACGGACGGGACGCACCTGCGCGCAACCACCACGGCGACGACCGCGCCGGACGCGGTGGCGTTCTTCACAGCGCAGGAGCCGGCCTGCCAGGCGCACGCGGAGCGGTTCGGCAACCCCGCGGTCGACCCCACCCGGTTCGCCGGCGCGAAGCTCGTCCAGCGCAACGCCGACGCCACCACCCTCATCGAGGACGGCGCGGGCACGCAGCTGATCTCGACGTCGCCGGCGAGAAGGTCCCTGCCCACCCGGGCGGCAACGCCGAGGACTTGAGGCCCGCCCCCTTGCGGCTTCGGCTGCCCGCCCGAAGTCTTCGTCGGCGCCGCGGACGCCTGATGCTTGATCAGATCGCTCGCGACGGCATGGTTCAGCCGCGCCAGCGCTGCTCCAGGTCGAGCACCTCGGGCAGCCCGATGAAGTCGGTGAACTCGCCGAACGCCGGGAGCCCCGACAACGCCGCGGCGGGCGTGCCGTCGGCCCGGATCGTCGCCAGCAGGGACCGGATGGCGGTGGTCGCGGCCAGCAGGGTTCCGATCGGGTAGAGGACCAGGGCGAACCCGAGGCCGCCGATCCGCTCCAGCGGGATCGGCGGGGTGCGGCCACCCTCGGCCCAGTTGAAGACCAGCGGAGCCACACCCTTCAGTTCCTGCGCCACCCGCGAGATGTCGTCCTCGCTGGTCGGCGCCTCGACGAACAGCATGTCCGCACCCGCCTCGGCGTACGCACGCGCCCGCGTGATCGCCGCGTCCAGCCCCTCGACGGCAGCGGCGTCGGTGCGGGCGATGATCACGAGATCGGGATCGCGGCGGGCGGCCACAGCGGCACGCAGCTTGCCCACCATCTCGTCGGCGGGGACCACGGCCTTGCCGCTCATGTGGCCGCATTTCTTCGGCATGACCTGGTCCTCGAGGTGGATCCCGGCCACGCCAGCCTGCTCATAGGCCTGCACCGTGCGCACCACGTTGATCGCGTTGCCGTAGCCGGTGTCGGCGTCCGCGATCACCGGGACGTCCACAGCGGCGACGATGCGTCGGGCGTTGTCGATCATCTCGGAGGCCGAGAGGAGCCCGACGTCGGGGCGTCCGATGAGGGAGGCGGTGGTGCCGAAGCCGGTCATGTACACGACGTCGAACCCGGCCTCCTCCACGAGCCGCGCCGAGAGCGCGTCGTAGGCGCCGGGCGCGGGCACGGGCTGCGGCCCGGCCAGCAGTTCGCGCAGCCGGGCCCGGGGCGCGGCGGGTTGTCCCAACAGCTTTCCCACGTCCAACCTCCCAATTTGTATACAACAAGTTAAAGCAAGGCCACCATGCTTTGCCATAGGGCGGCCACTGGGCCTATTTTGCACACAATCAGCCGGGGAGGTTGTGTGACGAGGGCGTCGGAGCGGGCCGTGGGCGCGGTGCGGGAGCTGATCTTGCGCGGTGACCTCACCGCTGGTACCCGCCTCGGCGAGGTGGAGCTGGCCGAACGCCTCGGTGTGAGCCGCACGCCGGTGCGTGAGGCGCTGGGCAGGCTGGCCGCTGAGGGCCTGGTCGAGATCGTTCCCAATCGTGGCGCGCGCGTGGCCAGTTGGACGATCGCCGAGCTGGAGGGCGTGTTCGACCTGCGCTCCGCGCTCGAACCACGGCTCACCGCGCTCGCGGTTCCACGCGCCGACGCCGCCGACATCACCGTCCTCGACGAGCTCGCGCGCACGATGCTGGACGTCGGCCTGCCCGGGCCGGACCAGGACCTCGACGCGCTCGTGCCGCTCAACCGCAGGTTCCACGACCGGCTGGTGGTGGTTGCCGCCCAGCCCGCGCTTGCCACCGCACTCGCCGGCGCCATCCATGCCCCGATCCAGCTCCGCAACTTTCACGCCTACGACGACGCCTCGCTGCGTCGCAGCCTGGCGCACCACGTCGAGATCGTCGCCGCGATCCGGGCAGGCGATCCCACGTGGGCACAGGCCGTCATGACCGCACACATCCAGAACGCCCGCGCCGTGATGGTGCGGGTCGCTCGTGAGCAGGAGGCTCCATGACCTATCGCCTCGGTGTCGACGTCGGCGGCACCTTCACCGATGTGTTGCTGGTGGAGGAAGCGAGTGGTGCCACGTGGCGCGCCAAGACCGCCTCCACGCCCTATGACCAGGCCGTGGGCGTGCTGAACGGCATCGGCAAGGTGTGCGACGCAGCCGGAATCGCCCTCTCGGACGTCGCCCAGGTGCTGCACGGCACCACGGTGGCGACCAACGCGATCCTGGAGGGCAAGGGCGCCACCGTCGGGCTGGTCACGACGAAGGGCTTCCGGCAGGTTCTGCAGATCGCGCGCTCGTACGTGCCTGGCGGTCTGGCCGGCTGGATCATCTGGCCGAAGCCGGAGCCGCTGGCGGCGCTGGAGAACACCGTGGAGGTCGACGAGCGCCTCGCGTCCGACGGCACGGTGATCCGCAAGCTCGACGAGGCCGGCGTCCGCACGCAGCTGGCGAAGCTCCACGGGATCGACGCGCTGGCCGTCTGCCTGATCAACTCCTTCGCCGACCCCGCCCACGAGCAGCGCATCGCACAGATCGCGGCAGAGGTGCTCCCCGGCGTGCCGGTCTCGCTCTCCTCCGACGTGCTGCCCGAGCTGCGCGAGTACGAGCGCACGGTCACCACCGTGGCCAACGGGTACGTGCAGCCGCAGGTGAAGCGCTATGTCGAGACGCTGTCGGGCAAGCTCGCCGACGGCGGGGTGGCCGGGGAGCTGGCCATCCTGCGCAGCGACGGCGGCCTGTCCACGGCGGACGCCGCGATCGCCGCCCCCGTGACGATGCTGCTCTCGGGCCCCGCGGGCGGCGTCACCGGCGCGGTGTGGATCGCGGAGCAGTGCGGCTACTCCGACCTGATCACATTCGACATGGGAGGCACCTCCACCGACGTGGCCCTCGTGCAGAACCTCACGCCGCGCATCGGCCGGGAGACGCAGGTCGGCGACCTGACGGTGCGAGCGTCCAGTGTGGACGTGCGGACGGTGGGCGCCGGCGGCGGCTCCATCGCGCACGTTCCCGAGCTGACGAAGGCATTGCGCGTCGGCCCGCAGTCCGCAGGCGCCGACCCCGGCCCCGCCGGATACGGCAAGGGCGGCACCGAGCCGACCGTCACGGACGCGAACGTGGTGCTCGGCTACCTCCCGTCGTCGCTGGCGGGCGGCGAGATCACCCTTGACGTCGACGCCGCGCGCGCCGCCGTCGGCAAGGTCGCCGAGGCGATGGGGCTGCCCACGCCGGAGGCGGCGGCCGCGGGAATCGTCGACATCGTCAACGAGAACATGCTCGGCGGCCTGCGGCTGGTGTCGGTGCAGCAGGGTTTCGACCCGCGTGACTTCGCCCTTGTCGCGTTCGGTGGTGCAGGCCCGCTGCACGCCAACGCCCTGGGAAAGCTGACCGGCGCGTGGCCGGTGATCGTGCCGCCGTCGCCGGGTGTGCTCTGCGCGCTGGGTGACGCCACCACGTCCAAGCGCAGTGAATCGGCCCGCACGGTGCTGCGGCGCTTCCACGATCTGACCGGCGACGACCTCGCCGCCATCCTGCGCGAGCTGGCCGCCGAGGCGGGCGGCCGGCTCGCCGAGCAGGGCGTCCCCGCGGCCGATCAGACCACGGCCTACCAGGTGGACGTCCGCTACCACGGCCAGGGGTTCGAGATCGGCATCGACGTCGATCCGAGGTGGCTCGACGACCCTGCGTCGGCGCTCATCACGCTCGCGGGTGCATTCGACGTGGAGCACGAGCGGCTCTTCTCGTTCCTGCTCGGCACCGACCACGAGCTGGTCAACGCGCGCGCCACCGTGTCGGGCCCGCGGCCGCAGGTTGCCGCAACGCGCCTGCCGGACGGCGACGGCGACCCGGCCGCCGCCCTGCTCGACACGCACCCGATCCACGTCTCGGGCCGGTCGGTGCAGGCGAACGTCTACGACCGCGCGAAGCTGCGCGCCGGTGACGTGATCACCGGGCCCGCGATCGTCACGGAGATGGATTCCACCACCCTCGTGCTGCCCGGTCACGGCGCCACCGTGCACCCGTCCGGCAGCCTCCTGATCCGGCCGGAGGCCGGTACAGACAACTCGAGCACGCCGCAGGAGGGCTGAGCCCATGGCGCACATCATCGAGACCGCGACCGGCGAGATCGCGAAAACCGCCGTCGACCCCGTCACCCTCGACCTCATCGAGAACGGGCTGCGCAACGCCCGTTACGAGATGGACGAGGTCCTCTTCCGCACAGCGCTCTCCCCCGGCATCCGGGAACAGCACGACGAGTTCCCGCTGATCGGCGACCCGAGCGGGAAGATGGTGGTCGGCCAGTTCGGGCTCTCCGTGCCCGACTTCCTCGATGGGTTCGACGACACCGTCGAGGAGGGCGATGTCCTGCTGACCTCCGACCCGTACGCGTGCGGCGCGGCGATCAGCCACGCCAATGACTGGCTGATCGTCATGCCGATCTTCCACGAGGGCCGCGTGGTGGGCTGGGCGTCGATGTTCGGGCACATGTCCGACGTCGGCGGCAAGACGCCCTGCTCGATGCCCACCGACGCCCGCACGATCTACGAGGAGGGCGTGGTGATCCCGCCCTTCAAGCTCTACCGCAAGGGCGTGCTCAACGAAGATGCGCTGCGGATCATCCTCAACCAGGTCCGGATGCCGGACTGGAACCGCGCCGACCTCAACGGCCTCGTCGCCGCCTGCCGCACAGCTGGCAGGCGGGTGGTCGAGATGTGCGAGCGATTCGGCACCGCCACCTACCTGTCCGCGCTCGATGCGCTGCTGCAGCGCAACTACGACGCGATGAAGGTGCTGCTGGAGATGGTGTTCGAGGAGGGCAAGACCCTCTCGTTCACCGACTACATCTGCGACGACGGCGTCGGCAACGGCCCCTACGAGCTGAAGCTCTCGCTCACCCGCACCGGCGAGAAGGTGCACCTGGACTTCACCGGATCGAGCCCGCAGGCCGCCGGACCGATCAACTACTACATCAACGAGAACCTCACCCGGATGTTCTTCGGGATCTACATGATCACGGTGGCCGACCCGCAGATCCTCTGGAACGACGGGTTCTACCCGCTGGTCGACGTCACGATCCCGGACGGCTCGTACTGGAAGCCGAAGCACCCGGCGTCGCTCAACGGGCGCAACCACGGCATCGGCCGCGTGTTCGACCTGTTCGGCGGGCTATTGGGCCAGACCAATCCGGCGCTGCTCAACGCGGCGGGCTTCTCCTCGTCCCCACACTTCATGTACTCGGGGCATTACTCCGGCGGCGACCGCAAGGGCGAGTGGTTCCAGCTCTACTCGATCGGCTTCGGCGGGATCCCCGGGCGCCCGCTGGGCGACGGACCCGACGGCCACTCCCTGTGGCCGAGCTTCGTCAACATCCCGTGCGAGTACCTGGAGTCCTACTACCCGCTGCGGATCGAGAAGTGGGAGACGATCGCGGACACCGGTGGTGCCGGGCTCCATCGTGGGGGCAACGGTGTCGACGTGGCGTACGTGTTCGAGGAGCCGGGCACCATCGCGATCCACGACGACCGGTGGCTCACCTACCCGTGGGGCGTCAACGGCGGCACACCCGGGGCACGCGGCACGAAGTGGATCGACCGCGTGGACGGCACCCACGAGGTGCTCCCCTCGAAGTGCCACGACGTGCCCGTCTTCCCGGGTGACGTGCTGCACTTCGTCACGTGGGGCGGGGGCGGCTGGGGCGACCCGCTGGAGCGTGACCCGGCGCTCGTCGCGCTGGAGGTGCGGCGCGGGCTCGTCACGGCGGCGGGGGCGCAGCGCTATGGCGTGGTGGTCTCCGAGGCCGGCGAGGTGGACGACGCGGCCACAGCGGGGCTGCGCGACCGCCTGCGCGCCGACCGTCCCACGGAGCTGCCGGTGTTCGACATGGGCCCGCCCATCGACGAGCTCCTCGCACGCTGCGAAGCGGAGACCGGCCTGCCCGCGCCGAAGCGCCCGGTCTGGTCGAACTCGTGACGGCCGACGCGAACGCCCCGGAGGTGAACTCATGACCGGTCCGCACGGCGGTTCGTTCTCGGGACGCGTGGGGTGGGGGGCCCGGCCCGCGGTGCTGGTGGTGGACCTGGTCCGCGCCTATACCGAGCGGGGCGGGCCCTTCGAGCTGCCCGATCCGGCACCTGCGGTGGCCGCCACCGCCGAACTGGTGGATGCCGCGCGGGCGGGCGGCCACCCCGTCGTCTGGACGGTGGTGCGCTACTCCCCCGATCTCGTCGACGGCGGGCTCTTCGTGCGGAAGGTCCCCGCGCTGACCGCGTTCGCCGAGGGCGCGCCGGGAGGCTGGGGCGAGCTGACGCTCAAGCCCCTGCCAGGGGAGCCGCTGGTCGTGAAGCAGTACGCCTCGGCGTTCTTCGCCACGTCCCTGGCCCCCACCCTGCACGCCCTCGGCGTCGACACCGTGGTGGTCTGCGGCGTCTCCACGTCCGGCTGCGTACGCGCGTCCGCGACCGATGCCCTGGCCCACGGGCTGCGTCCGCAGGTGGTGCGGCAGGCGTGCGCCGACCGCTCACCCGCCCTCCACGAGTCCAACCTCACCGACCTCGACGCCAAGTACGCCGACGTGATCGACCTCGCGGAGGCCCTACAGCACCTCCCCCGCTGACCAACCCCCGCGAGTCGC
>DASYES010000562.1:0-8689 GCA_036498885.1 Pseudonocardia sp. | reverse complement strand
AGCTGCAGCTGGGCGCGGGCGCCGCCGTGACGCTGGTGATGGTGCCGATCGTCGGCATCCTGGTGCTGATCCTCGTGCGGATGATGCGGCGCAGCGACCTGCCCGGCACCGGCGACCTCGGGCGCAGCCGGCTCAGCCCGGCGCAGCGCAGGGCGATGCCGTGGGCGATCGTCGCCGTCGCCACAGTGGTGCTCGCCTGGATCTCCCCGCACATCATCTGGAAGGCCGCGCTCGTGCTCGGCGTGTGCGTGCTGCTGGCCGCTGCCGTCGGACGGATCGTCTCCACGCTCGCCGCCCGCGGCAACCGGGCAGCATCCCGGCTGGTCAACGGCGTCGGCTCAGGTGTCGCACTCGTTGCGCTGCTGGCGTTCGTGCTCGCCCCGCTCTACTGGATGACGGTCACAGCGTTCAAGTCCGACGACCAGATCGTCATGCGCACCAACGACCTGTGGCCGACCCCGTGGAGCACCGAACAGTTCACCAACCTGTTCACGGGCCGGGAGTTCGGCACCTGGTACGTCAACACCGTGCTGGTGGCCACGGCGTCCACCGTGATCGCGCTGATCTGCGCCGCGCTCGCAGGCTATGCGCTGGCGCGGCTGAAGTTCCGGGGGTCGGAGAGCTTCACGGTGACGATCCTGCTCACCTACGTGATGCCGGGCGCGCTGCTGTTCATTCCGCTCTACCAGCTGATGAGCGGCATCCAGCTGAACGACTCCCTGTGGTCGCTGGTGATCACGTACCCGACGTTCACGCTGCCGTTCGCGACGTGGCTGCTCGTCGGCTACTTCAAGTCGATCCCGGCGGACCTGGAGGAGGCAGCGCTCGTCGACGGCTGCACGCGGTTCGGGGCGTTCGTGCGGATCGTGCTGCCGCTGGCGAAGCCCGGTCTGCTGGCGGTCGCGCTGTTCACGCTCACCAACGCGTGGAACGAGTTCCTCTTCGCGTTCGTGTTCATCACGCGCAACGACTACATGACCCTGCCGGTCGGGATGCAGTCGATGATCTTCGGCGATGTCGTGCCGCAGGGCCAGCTCGCCGCGGCATCGCTGCTGATCAGCATCCCGGTGGTGCTCATGTACGCCTTCGGGCAGCGGTTCCTCACCGAGGGTCTGACGGCGGGGGCGGTCAAGGGATGAGTTCCGGGCTGGACGAGGCGGCGACGCCGCGACGGGGGCGGTCCAGCCCGGCGGGAACCTCGGTCGAGAAGGCGATGCGGATCCTCGAGGCTCTTGCCGTCGAGGACGGACCGCACCGGCTGATGGACGTGGCGGAGCGGGCTGGAGTTCCCCGCTCCACCGCGTACCGCGTGCTCGCCACGCTCGGTGCGGAGGGCTTCGCCCAGAACTGCGGCGACGGGCGCTACGGGATCGGCGCCCGCCTCGGCGGGCTCGGGGCGAGGATCGTCCGGATGCTGTCGGCAGGGGTCGGCCCGACGCTGCAGGAGTTGCAGCGGGGGGCGGGCGCCAACACCGTCCACCTGGCTGTCCGGGTCGGCGACCATGCCGTCTACCTGCACAAGGTCGACAACGACAAGCCCTACGAGATGCGTTCGCGGGTGGGCAACCAGCTGCGCCTGCACTGCACCGCGATCGGCAAGGCGATCCTCGCTCATCTCCCGCGCCCCGAGGTGGAGGGCATCGTCATGTCGGCCGGGATGGAGTCCCGCACCCCAGCCACGATCACCGACGTGGCAGCGCTGCACGCGGAGCTCGCCGTCGTGCGCGAGCGCGGCTACGCCATGGACGACGAGGAGAACGAGCCGACGGTGCGGTGCATCGGGGCCGTCGTGCTCGATCGCGCCGGCAGACCACGTGGCGGCGTCAGCGTCTCCACGGTCACCTTCGTGGTGGACCGTGCGGAGCTGCTCGGCTACGTCCCGCTGTTGCAGGCCACCGCCCGGCGGGTGGCCGACCTGATCTGACCGTTACGACCCGACGAGAGAGAAGGCGAAGCGGACGTGCGCATCCAACCCGGCAAGGACGACCTCGAAGAGCTCACCGCGGCCTGGACAGGTGAGCGCTTCGGCTCCGGCCGGCCCCGAGTGCCCGACGAGGTGCTGGACAGCCTGCGCCTCGCCACCACCGAGGAGGCGTGGGGATTCCTGTTCAAGGCCGGATACGTGCGGCAGTTCGCGGGCGAGTGGCGCGAGACCCATCCCGGCACGGTGATCGTCGGCCGAGCCGTCACGGCGCAGTTCCTGCCGCACCGCCCCGACTTCGATGCGGTGGTCGTGGAAGCCGGGAGACGGGAGGGGCACCTCGAGGGTGACCGGCAGAACTCCTGGGTGATCGAGACGCTGGAGAGCGGCGACATCATGGTCGTCGACATCTTCGGCAAGATCGTCGAAGGCACGGTGGTGGGCGACAACCTCGGCACCGCCGTGGCCACCCGCACCGGCGTCGGAGCCGTGATCGACGGCGGCATCCGCGACCTGCAGGGGCTGCAGCAGCTCGACGGCGGGGTCAACATCTTCCATCGGGCCGTCGACCCCACGCCGATCCGCGGCGTCACCCTCGCCGGCATCAACATCCCGATCCGCATCGGCGGCATCACCGTGCTGCCCGGGGACGTCGTGCTCGGGACGCCGACGGGTGTGGCGGTGATCCCCGCGCACCTCGCTGCGGACGTGGCCGCGGCGAGCGAGGACACCCGCGTTCGGGACGTGTTCGGCAAGCAACGCCTGTCGGAACGGCGCTGGACGAGCGCGCAGATCGACGTAGCCACGTGGAGCGAGGAGATCGAGGCGGACTTCCAGCAGTGGCGCACGGCTCGCGCCGGAGAGGAGCGCTGAGGTGACCACCACGAGCAACGAAGCATCCGTCGTCACCGAGGAGCACGTCAGCACGGCCTCGCGCCCGAGCGCGTTGCGCATCACCGACCTGCGGGTGGCCAACCTGCACGGCGTCCCGTTCCGGTCGTCGATCATCCGGATAGAGACCAACCAGGGCCTCGTGGGGTACGGCGAGGTGCGCGACCAGGCGAGCGCCACCTATGCGCTGATGCTCAAGAGCCGTCTCGTCGGCGAGAACCCGTGCAACGTCGACAAGATCTTCCGCAAGATCAAGCAGTTCGGCTTTCACGCCCGGCAGGGCGGCGGGGTGTCCGGCGTCGAGATGGCGCTGATGGACCTGGCGGGCAAGGCCTACGGTGTCCCCGCGTACGCGCTGGTCGGCGGGCAGTTCCGGGACTCGATCCGGTGCTACGCCGACACGCCGTCCGTGCCTGATCCCCACGAAATGGGCAGGCGGCTGCTGGAGCGCAAGCAGCGTGGGTTCACGATGCTCAAGATGGACCTCGGCGTGAACCTGCTCTGGGACGTCCCGGGCACCTTGATCGCGCCGCCGGGGGCTCGCGAGACCACGACGGTGATGCACCCGTTCACCGGCATCCAGGTCACCGCGAAGGGTGTCGAGCACCTGGCGAGCTACGTCGAGACCGTGCGCGGGGTCATCGGGTACGACGTCGCGCTCGCCACCGACCACTTCGGGCACATCGCGCTCGACTCCTGCATCCGGATCGGACGCGCGCTGGAGCCGTTCACGCTGGCATGGATCGAGGACCTGATCCCCTGGCAGTTCACCGACCAGTGGCGCCAGCTCACCGAGGCCGTCGCGGTGCCGACGTGCACCGGCGAGGACATCTACCTCACCGAGGGGTTCAAGCCGCTGCTCGACGCGGGCGCGGTCCGGGTGATCCACCCGGACCCCGCCACGTCCGGCGGCATCACCGAGACCAAGAGGCTCGGCGACTACGCGCAGGAGCGCGGCGTGGCGATGGCCCTGCATCTCGCGGCGTCGCCGATCGCGACGATGGCGTGCGTGCACCTCGCGGCGGCCACGGAGAACTTCCTCGCGCTGGAGCATCACGCCGCCGACGTGCCGTTCTGGAGCGACCTCGTCACCGACCTGCCCCGGCCGCTCATCCAGGACGGCAACATCGCCGTGCCGGATACGCCGGGGCTCGGGTTCGGCGACATCAACGAGGAGCTGTTCATGGCGCAGCTCGACCCGCGCGACCCCGTGTTCTTCGCCGAGTCGGCGCACTGGGACAGCGAGTCGAGCCACGACCGGCTCTGGAGCTGAGCGGTGCGCATCGCCGTCACCGGTGCGGCGGGCAGGCTCGGCCGCTATGTCGTCACCCGGGCCCTGCAGGCGAGCCACGGCGTGATCGCCGTGGACCTGCCGGCCGTGGTGCCGCCGGCGACCGCGGACGTCGAGTGGCGGGCGGCGAACCTCACCGAGCTCGACGCGGTGCGGGCCGCGCTCTCCGGCGCGGACGCCGTGGTGCACTTGGCCGCGCTCACCAGCCCCCGCTACGCGGAGCCCGAGGTGCACCGCACGAACGTCGGCGGCACGTACAACGTGCTGGTGGCGGCCGAAGAGCACAGGTTGCGCGCCGTTTGCGTCGCGTCGAGCGTCAACGCGATCGGCGGGATCTTCAGCGCCAACCCGCGTTATGACTACTTCCCCGTCGACGAGGAGCACTCCTCGTACTGCGAGGACTCCTACAGCCTCTCGAAATGGCTGGTCGAGCAGCAGATGGCGACGTTCGCACGACGACAGCCGCACGTGCCGTTCTCCGCGCTGCGGCTGCACGCCCTGCGCGCGGACATCACGGCCGCGCAGGCGGCGGGCGACTACGACGACCAGCAGGAACGGCGCCACCTGTGGGGCTGGACGTCGTTCGACTCCGCGGCCGCGGCCTGCCTGCTGGCCGTGCATCGCCCGGCACCCGGCCACAGCGTGTACAACATCGTCGGGACGCGAACCGCCAGCACCACGCCGTCCGCGGAGCTGGCCAGGCGCTGGTACCCGGACGTGCCGCTACGCACACCGCTGCCAGGGACCAGTGGCTTCTACTCGACGCAGAAGGCCCTGGCCGAGCTCGGCTGGGAGGCCGGCGACGAACATCCTGCGCTCTCAGAGCGGGAGCGGGCCGCAGGCACCGTGGGCAGGGCGCAACGGTGACACACGTCCATGCTCCACCTCGGCCGCCGGTCGGAGCGAGCAGCGTGAGTTCGGGTCGCGACCTGTTGTGGGCTGGGTTCTGCACCGCGGTCAGCCGGTCCCGATCTCGTTCTCCTCGCCGGCGATCTGGGTCGGCGCCACCGCATGGAACGCCGTGGGGATGAAGGCGGCAAAGCAGAGCACGCCGATCAGATGCAGCCAGCCTGACTCGGCGATGGTGAGGAAACCGAACCCCGCGAGGAACAGGCCGCTGGCGACGCGTGCGGCGACCGGGGCCGAGAACCGCGCGCGCCCGTCTGCGCTCTGGCCCGTGACCTCCGCTGAGCGGAGGCGGCCCGGGTCGAAGCGCCCGCTGAGGACGAGCGAGAACAGCAGACCGAGAGACGGGAACAGGATGATCGCCCCGGCAAACACCGCGATCACGACGGCGACCAGCGTGTCGAACGGCGCGGCGAGCTCGGTGAGGGTCAGCCCGGGGAGCACGAACGGGTGCTGGGCCAGTGCCCACCCGGCCACGACGGCGACGACCGCCACGGCGGCCGAGATCCGCGCCAGGGAGTAGCGGCGCCACCACACCAGGGGAAGCGTGACCAGCCCGGCGACAGCTGAGATCACCACGGCGGGCAGCCCGGGCCCGACAAGCCCGGCCCACAAGGTCGGCGCGTCGAACGCCACCACCACCAGAGTCGCCACGGCCACGCCGCCCGTCACCACGCCGCTGCCGAGCGCACGCATCCGGAATCGGCGTTCGAGCTGCGGCGCGCCGACCCGAACGGCGTCGGCGCACAGGTAAACCGCGGCGAGGAACGCCCCGATGAGCACGGCCAGCAAGCCGATCATGATCGCGCTGGGGTTCAACCAGCTGCTCCACAGGCTGCCCGCGGCGTTTCCCAGCGGGACCCGTCCGGTCGCGACGGCGCCCACCGCGGTGCCGAGCGCGAACGGGGTCAGCACCGACGCCAGCGAGAACAGCGTGTCGATCATCCGCCGGTCCCCCGGGGTGTGGGCGCCTGCGTACAACGCGTAGGTCGCGCCCCGGAAGATGATCCCCAGCGCCGCGATGAACAGCGGCACCGCCAAGGTGGAGGCCACCGATCCGAAGAGCGGCGGATAGGCCGTCCACATCACGGTCAACACGAAGATCAGCCAGACGTGGTTGGCCTCCCACACCGGGCCCAGTGTGTCGTGGGTCTGCTCGCGCAGCTCGCGACCCGCTGGGCCGGAGCCTGCCGTCAGCTGCCAGACCCCTGCGCCGAAGTCAGCGCCGCCCAGCAGCGTGTAGAGGGCGATGCCGATCAGCACGAACAGCATCGGCAGCAGGACGAAGACATTCACGTCGTCTCCTGGGTGACCGTGGGTGCCGGAGCACGCCGCACCGCCCCGTCCTCGGACGCCTCGGGCAATTCGAGCGGCATCCGGGCCAGCCGCCGCAGGATCCAGACCACCGCCACGATCACCCCGACGTAGACCGCCGCGAGCGTCCCGTAGCCGACCGGGATGCCGCTCGCTGCGGTCACCGCCTCCGACGTACGCATGAACCCGTAGACCACCCACGGTTGGCGACCGACCTCGGTGGCGACCCACCCGGAGATCAGCGCGACGACCGACAGCGGGCCGGCAACCACGACGGCGCGGTAGAACCAGCGCGACCGGGGCAATCGGTGCCTGCGCACGCGGACATAGAGGAAGACCACGCCGACGAGGGCGAGGAAGATTCCGATCCCCACCATCGTCTGGAACGAGTAGCGGACGACGTTGACCGGTGGCCAGTTCTCGGGTGGCACGGCGTCCAGGCCGAGCACGACGGCGTTCGGGTTGTGGTTCGACAGCAGCGACAGCAGCTTCGGAATCTCGATGCCGTAGATGACCTCGGTGCCGGTGAACCAGCCCAGGACGTGCACCGGGGCACCGGCCGTGGTGGTCGCCGCACCCTCCAGGGCCGCCAGCTTCGTCGGCTGGTCGACGGCGACCGTCCGGGCGGCCCAGTCACCGATCAACACCTGGACGGGCGAGGCGAGTGCGGCCACCGTGAGTGGGATGGCCAATGCTGTCCGCTCGTAGCGCCCCCACCGGCCGCGCATCGCGCCGACCGCGTAGGCGGCCGCGACGAGGAATCCCATGACGATGAACGCCGCAAGGTACATGTGCACCAACTCGTGCCACAGGTACGAGTTCCCGAAGAGCGCCTTCCAGGGGTTCACGTTCACGACGCGTCCGTCGATCAGGTCGAAGCCGCCGGGGTGGTTCATCCACGCGTTGGCCGTGATGACCGTCATCGCCCCGGTGAAGCCGGCGATGACGACGGGGATCCCGCTGAGGAAGTGCGCCCGCGGGGAGAGCCGGTCCCATCCGTAGACGTAGATCCCGATGAAGATCGCCTCTGTGAAGAAGGAGAAGCCCTCCAACGCGAAGGCGAGTCCGAACACGCCCCCGAATGTCGCCATGAAGTTCGGCCACAGCAGGCCGAGCTCGAAGCTGAGTATCGTCCCGGTGATCACGCCAACGGCGAAGAGCGCCACCATGACGCGGCTCCAGCGCCTGGCCAGCACCCGATAGAACTGGTCACCGGTGCGCAGCCAGCGCGCCTCCGCGAACATGACCATCGCAGGGAAGGCGATCCCGAAACACACCAAGGGTATGTGCACCGCGAACGACAGCGCCTGCATCTGCCGCGCCTGGAGCAGGTAATCCTGGTCGACCGGCCCGGGTGGCCAGGCGGCCGCAACGAGGGTGATCAAGCTGCTCACCGCGTCTCCTCACGCCGGGACCCCAGGACTACCCGGTCGTCGACGAGCGCACCCACTCCGTTTGCGCAGCAGCGCCGCGCGGTCGGGTTGACCACCCGTTGCTGTGCGGCTCATCCGGAAGACCGTCTCGCCCGCCGCCGGCCGGGAACCGGCCCGGTCAGGCCGGGCCGCGCGCCGCCGTCAGCCCGTCGGAGATGAAGCGTCGCGCGTGCACCGCGAGGTCCATCCCGTCGGACCACAGGTTGCGCCAGACCGCGAGCCGGTCCGAGAGATCAGGTGAGACGACCGCCCGGGAGAACGACTCGAACGTGACCGGCCCGGCGTAGCCCGCCGCCGCGAGCGCGGCGAAGAAGGCCGGGAAGTCGATCGTGCCGGTGCCGAGGTAGCCGCGGTGCGACTCGCCGATGTGTACGTATCCGAGCCGGTCCCCCGCCTCCAGGACAGGAGCGGTGAAGTCCCGCTCCTCGATGTTGGCGTGGTAGACGTCCAGATGCACCACGACGTTGGGCTCGCCCACGTCGGTGATCACGGCGAGGGCGTCGGTCACCGTGTTGATCGCGTTCGACTCGTACCGGTTCACCGGCTCCAGCCCGACCGTCACCCCCCGGTCGGCCGCGGCGCGGGCGAGGCGGCGCAGGCTCGCGATCATGTTGTCGCGGCCACGAGGGTCGAGCGGGCAGTCGTACTTCGCGAGGGCCGAGTAGACGGCGCCGCCGAGGTAGTCGCCGCCGACGCCGGTCACGACCGCCAGCGCGTCGGCGAGCTTCGCCTCTCCGCGGGCCACCACCCCAGGGTCGGGTGAGGAGATATCGGCGTCGAGGTCGAGCCCCAGCGAGCACACGGCACGCAGACCGTGGTCGGCGAGCACCGCTTTCGTGTGGCTCGGATCGATGGTGGCGGGGTCGAGCGCCGGGATCTCGATCAGGTCGTAGCCGGCCTCCCGGGTGCTGCGCACGGCGTGCTCGCACTCGG
>DASYES010000561.1:0-4179 GCA_036498885.1 Pseudonocardia sp. | reverse complement strand
GGGCGGGTTGAGATTCGCGTAGGCCGCGTCGGTGCGGTAGATGTCGCGGCCGTCGAGCAGCGCCCTGGTGCTCGCCCAGAACGTGTCGAAATCCGAGTGGCCGGCCGGGTCGCCGGACGCGAGCCGTTCAAGAACAAAGCTGCCGTGCGTGACGTACAGGGCGGCTGCCGTGACCAGAGCGGCGGCAGCTAGCAGGAGCACAAGTACAGGCCGGGCATGCCGGAAGGGGTGCCGCACAGTGATCAATCGGATCCTGTGCGCGAACTGCTACACGTCCCGACCTTCCGGCGACGGTTCCCCGGCGCGAGTGGCGGCCTACGCACGCGGGCGGCTCAGCTGACGGCGGGCAGCGACTCCAGCACCGTGGCCGGCACGATCAGGTCGGCCCTGTTTCTGGTGGCCTCCACGAGCTCGGCGTTCGGCTCGTCCACCGCGGCCACCCACGCCGCGGCACGGGCGGGTTCCTTGCCGAACGCGACGTGGCGGGCGGTGAGCTGCGCGAGCCGGACGTCCGGGCGCGGGTCGCAGAACCACACCTCGTCGAGCTCAGGGCGGACCTGGGCCCACTGCCCCTGGTCGAGCAACAGATAGTTGCCCTCGGTCAGCACCAGCCGCGCCGTACCCGGCACGGCGATGGCGGCGGCGAGGGGTTGCTCGAGGTCACGCTCGAACGCGGGCGCGTAGATCACGCCCTCCGCGGGGGCACCGGTCCCGTCCACGGCCCGCAGCCTGCGCAGCAGCGCGACGTAGCCGCCGACGTCGAAGGTGTCGGGTGCCCCCTTGGCCTCCCGGCGCCCGATCGATTCGAGCGCCACGTCGGCGAGGTGGAACCCGTCCATCGGTACGTGGGCCACGGAATGACCGGCCAACCGCGCCAGCAGCGCGGCGACGAGCGTGGACTTGCCGGCGCCCGGGCTCCCGGTGATGCCGAGGATCGCGCGCCGGGGTCCGGCGACGAGCGCGGCGGCCCGCCGGACGAGGTCGTCGAGGATCATCCGGGCTCCGCCACGCGCACCGCGAGCACCGCGATGTCGTCCCCGGTGTCGGCGATGGTGCCCCGCACGAGGTGGTCGCAGAACTCCGGAAGCGCCAGGGGGACGCCGCGGCGTACGAGATCGAGCAGGGACCTGACCGCCGCGTCGGCGTGATCGCGGCGCCGCTCGAACAGTCCGTCGGTGTAGAGCAGCAGCGTCGACCCGGGCGGGATCTCTGCGACGCCGTCGTGGCGGCGCGTACCGGGATAGAGCCCGAGCACGAGGTCGACGCGCCCGGTCAGCAGCCGCGCCTCCCCGTCCGGGCCGACGAGGATCGGCGCGGGGTGGCCCGCGTTCGACCAGCGGAACACGGCGCGCCCTCCGGAGATGCCGAGCCGTCCGTAGACGAGCGTGGTGAACCGGGTGACCTCCAGCCCGGAGACCACCCGGTCGAGCTTGGCGAGCACCACCGACGGAGCGGCGTGGCTGTCGTGGGCGATTCCCCGGAGCATGCTGCGCAGCTGGCCCATCGTGGCTGCGGCCGGCAGGTCGTGGCCCTCGACGTCGCCGACGCCCACCGCGAGGTCGCCCCCCGGCAGCGTGAACGCGTCGTACCAGTCGCCACCGACCTGCAGCTGCGCCGCGGCGGGACGGTAGCGGGCCGCGATCTCCACACCGGGATAGCGCGGCGGCTCGGTGAGCATCGCCTTCTGCAGCGCCAGCGACACCTCGCGGCTCTGTTGGAACGCCATCGCGTTCTCCACAGCAGCGGACGCGCGCGACGCGAGCTCCCGGACGAGCGCCAGGTCGTCCGCGGTGTAGGGCGACCGGTCGCCCGCCGCGATGAACAGCAGCGCCGCCACGACCGCGCCGCCGGAGAACACCGGCGCGATCAGCAGGGAGTTGACCTCGACGTCGCGCACCCACTGGAGCTGTTCCGGCGGGGCCCACCACTGACCCGACGTGTCGGGCAGGCCGACCAGGCTGGGAGCGCCGGAACGGACGCAGCGGACGATCGGGTGCTGCGCGGCGAAGGTGAAGCGTTCGCCGCCGGCCGGGATGGGTGGGACCCCAGCGGCGGTGCGGGTGACCGATCTGCGCCCCGAGAGCGGCCCCTCGACCAGCGTCTCCTTGGTGACCTGCTGTTGGGGCGGCAACGGGTCGGGGTCGAGCAGGAACACCCGACACGCATCGGCGAACTGCGGTACCGCCGCCTCGGCCAGCGCCACCAGCTCGCCCTCGGGATCGAGCGCGGCATTCATCGCGTGCGTGGCCTCTGCCAGCACGGACAGTCGCTCGCGGATGCGCATCCGATCGTCGACGTCGGTCTCGGTGCCCACCCATTCGACGACTCGCCCTGCCGAGTGGACGGGGACGGCGCGCATGCGGAACCAGCGGTAGCCGCCATCGGCCGTCCGCAGCCGATAGGTGCGGATGAAGACCGTGGCGGGTTCGGCCGCGGCGGCGGCCCGCCACGCCACTTCGAGCTCGTGGCGGTGCCGGCGGTGGACGGCGTCGAGAAACCCCCACCCTCTGTGCTCCAGCTCCGTCTGGCCCGTGATCGAGCGCAGCCCCGGAGCGTCGCGCCGGGCGCTGCCGTCGGCCTCGCGGATCCAGACCGCAGCGCTCGTGGCCTCCACGAGGCTCTGGTACCGGTTCAGCGCATGCTCGCGCTCCGCCGCCGACTCCTCCAGCGCGCGGTAGGTGCGTTCGGCCGCGGTGACCTCGACCATCACGACGCCGACCCCGCAGACCGCTCCGTCGGGTGTCCGCACCGGGTAGTAGTGCACCCGCCACTCCTGGAACGGCCCCCGTCCGTGCCACAACCGGCCCTCCACCGGGACGGCGGAACGCGGGCTCCCGTCGGCGAGCACTGCCCGCAGCCCCTCCGAGAACGTGACACCCACGGGCCCGTGCACCTCCGCCGGTGTGCGGCCCACCCGGTCCTCGGCACTGCCGCCGACGGTCTCGAAGACGACCCCGTTCAGGCGCCGGTACCGCAGGTCGGTGTCGAAGTACGCGAGACCGACGGGTGCGGTCTCCCAGAGGGCGTCGAGCAGCGCGAACGCCTCGTCCGACGCCTCCTTGTCGCCGACGTCGTGCAGCACGCCGAGTGTGGTGGATCCGGGACCGGGTGCGACGCGGAAGTGGAGCCGGCCGCCACTCCCACCTACGGCCGTCAGCTTCCCGCTCACGGTGCGACCGGATCGGATCTCCTCGACGATCCGGGCGGCGGTGTACGCGTCGAACATCATCGGGGTCTGGTCTGCCGGGCCGTGGGGGATCACGGACCGTCCCACCATCTCGCCGGCGGACCAGCCGGTGAGGAGCTCCGCAGCGGGGTTCCACAGCGCCACGCGGCCGTCGTCGTCGAGAGCGAAGACGCCGACGGGGAGCAGTCCGACCAGCTCTGCGAGGAGGTCGTCCGGCACGGTTCTCTAGCGTAGGTCCCGCTCCGGCCCCGCTCCACGCCGCCACGAACAGGGCAAACAGTTCCCATTCGTTCAAGCCACGCCCCGTGGACCGGGCCTACTGTCCGCTTCATGAGCGTTCATCCCACTCTTCGTTACGACGACCCGCGTGCCGCGATCGCGTTTCTGACGCGTGCGCTCGGCCTCGTCGAGCAGCAGGTGTACACCGACGACGACGGCGCCGTCGCGCACGCGGAACTGAGCTTCGGCGACGGGGTCGTCATGCTCGGCTCGAGGACCGACCGGAGCGGTGCGTTCGACACCGGCCGCGCGGTGGTCTACCTCGTGGCCGACGGTGCCGACGCCGTGGAGGCGCATCACGACCGGGCCGTCGCCGCCGGGGCCGAGGTGGCGCTGGAGCTCACCGACCAGCCCTATGGCTCCCGGGAGTTCGCGGTGCTCGACCCCGAGGGGAACGTCTGGACGGTGGGCAGCTACCGGCCGGTGGTCAAGCCCGAGGGCCAGGCGTGACCGATCCGCTCCCCCGCCTGCGGGCCCTGTGCCTGACGCTGCCCGAGGTGATCGAGAAGGTGAGCCACGGCGAGCCGACGTGGTTCGTCCGGGGCAAGAAGACGTTCGTCACCTACGCGGACCACCATCACGACGACCGCGTCGCGTTCTGGTGCGCGGCACCAGCGGGCGTGCAGGAGGAGCTCGTCACCACGGCCCCCACCCGGTTCTTCCGGCCGCCTTATGTCGGTGGCCGCGGCTGGCTGGGGGTCTACCTCGACGTC
>DASYES010000560.1:0-4018 GCA_036498885.1 Pseudonocardia sp. | reverse complement strand
CTGGCGCACCGTGCACGAGAACGTCCGCCTCCCACTCCAGGTGGCCGGAGGGGACCGCGCCGAGCAGGACGCCCGGATCACCGAACTGCTCGCCACGGTCGGCCTCGACGGGTTCGCCGGCTACCTGCCGCGCCAGCTCTCCGGGGGCATGCGCAAGCGCGTGGCGCTCGCGCGCACCCTCGCCGCCGATCCGGACCTCTTCCTGATGGACGAGCCGTTCGGTCCGCTCGACGCGCTCACCCGGCGCCGGATCGGGGCGGAGTTCCTGTCGCTGTGGGAGACCCTCGGGACGAGCGTGCTGTTCGTGACGCACGACGTCGACGAGGCCACCACGCCGGCCGACCGCATGGTGGTGATGAGTGCGGCGCCCGGACGCGTGCTCGGCGAGTTCCCGGTAGAGCTCGACCGGCCCCGCGACGTGCGGGAGCTGCGCTTCACGCCCACCTTCCGCGACCTGCACGACGCGATCTCCGACGCCCTGGTCCCGCAGACGCTGGTGCCCTGACGCCGGGCGCGCACGGCGTCACCAGGTGACGGGCAGCTCCGACACCCCACCGGTGATGCGGTCGGTGCGCACCACCAGGTCGTCCACCCCCACGGCGAGGCGCAGGTCGGGGAATCGACGGAACAGCGCGGAGAAGACGGCCGTGAGCTCCGTGCGCGCAAGGCTCGCGCCGATGCAGAAGTGCGCGCCGTGGCCGAACGACAGGTGCGGGTTGGGGCTGCGGCTCGGGTCGAACTCGGTGGCGTCGGCGAACGCCGAGGGGTCGCGGTTCGCCGCGGCGGTGGAGAGCATCACCGCGTCCCCGCGGGCGATCGTGACGCCGCCGATCTCGATGTCCTCGTGGGCGTAGCGGAGCAGGCCGAGGCTCCCGGGAGCCGAGAGCCGCAGGATCTCCTCGACCGTGCGCTGCACCTGGCCATCGGGGTCGGCGACGAAGGCATCGCGCCGGTCGAGGTCGACCAGGAGCATGAGCACGCCCATGTCGATGCGGCCCACGGTGGTCTCGTGGCCTGCGAACAGCAGCCCTGCGGCCAGCCGGGCCAGCATCGCGTCGGTGAACCGGGGGTCGGCCTCCTGCGCGCGCACCAGGTCGGACACGACGTCCTCCTGGGGATCCGCGCGCTTGGCCGCGGCCAGCCCGCCCATGTACCGCTCGAACTCCTCCATGGCCTCGGCCGCGTCGCCGCCGGTACCCATCCGCCCGACCCGGTCGGACAGGCCGTGGAAGTACTCCCGATCGCCGAACGGCACGCCGAGCAGCTCGCAGATCACCAGCACCGGGAGCGGGAAGGCCAGCGTGGCGTGCAGGTCGACGGGCGCCTCCGGGTCGCCCGCCCTCGCCGCCTCCATCGCGTCGAGGCATCCGTCGACGAGCTCCCGCACGTGGTCACCGAGCAGGCGCATCCGCTTGGCGGAGAACGCCGGGACGAGCATCGCCCGCATCCTGGTGTGGTCGGTCTGCTCGGTCTCGTAGTCACCGGAGGGGCCGTTGAGGATGGCGGCATCGGACACCGTGGCGGCCTCTGCCGGGTTCGGGTGCGAGCGGCCCAGCCGGGGATCGCCGAAGAGCGCGCGCACCTCGTCGTACCGGGTGACCAGCCATGCAGGATCCCCGGCAGGCGTCCGCACCGGGGTGATCGGGGCCTGAGCTCGCAGAACCGCGTAGAGCGGCGCAACCTCGAGCACGTTGGGGCGGTCGAACGGCAGCTGCGGCGCGGGTGCCGTGGTGGTCATCGGGCGTCCTCCTCGGATGGTGGGGGCGAGCAGGCAGGCGGGGCGGTTGGCGCCGTGACAGCGCTGCCACGAAGGGTGGCGATCCAGTGCTCCTCCGCATGGGAGCGGCGAAGGAGCTCGTCGAGCACGAGCAGACCCCAGCGATTGCGCGACACGTCCGGGGCCGAGCCGGCCAAGGCCTGGATGCGGGCCCGGCGCGCGGTGATCGCCCGCTCCCGCGCGTCGAGCACGCCGATCCGCTCGGCGGCGGTGAGCCGCTCGAAATGGCCGACGCGGGACAGGAACTCCGCCTCGTCGGCCGCAAGCTCGTCGGGGAGCTCGGCCAGCATGTCGTGCAGCAGCTCCCGGCCCACGTCGGTGATCGCGTAGACGTGCCGCGCGGGAGCACCCTGGCTCTCCACGGCGGTCCGCGTCACCGCACCGGCGTCGTAGAAGCGGCGCAACGCCGGATACAGGGAGTTGTTCGACAGTGCGTAGCCGCTGTTCTGCTCCACCCGTCGACGCAGCTCATAGCCGTGGGCGGGCTGCCCGGTGAGGTTCGCGAGCAGCAGCAGGTCGACCCACACCTATGTCACGTTAACTTATTCGCCAGCTCTGGCCTACCACGGCAAAACGGGCGAATCGGGCGTCATGGGACATACTATGCGCAGTCAGCGAGCGTTCCGCGGAGCGGAATCGCGAGGACTTTGATCGCGCCCGGGTTATGATTTTCAGGCACACTTCTTATAATTGACTGCCGGAGGACTCATGACCGTCGATAGCCGGTCCGAGAAAACCCGGCCGGACCGGGCCGCGGCCACCCGTGATCGCATCCTCGACGCTGCGGAGCGTCTCTTCGCCGAGCGTGGGGTGCTGGCGGTGTCGAACCGACAGATCGGCGAAGCGGCGGGCCAGGGGAACAACTCCGTGGTCGGTTACCACTTCGGCGGCCGGTCCGAGCTGGTACTCGCCATCCTGCGGCGACACGCGGTCGCAGTGGAGCGATTGCGTACGGATCTGCTCACCCGCGTCGGCCCCGGCTCCGCCCTGCACGACTGGGTCGGGTGCCTCGTCCGGCCACTCCCCGCTCATCTGGCGGAGCAGGGCGAGCAGAGCTGGCATGCACGATTCCTCGCGCAGGCGTCCAACGAGCCCACCTTGCGTGCTGTGATCCGGGCCGACGCCAAGGCGTCACCCAGCCTGCAACGAGCGCGGGAGGGGATGCTTCGGCAGCTCCCAGCCTTCCCTGCCGAGGTCCGCGCCGAGCGCGGCGAGATGAGCCGTCTGGTCGTCGTGCACATGTGTGCCGAATACGAGCGGGCGCTGCAGAACGGCGCCGCATCCCCGAGCACCACCTGGGAGACGGCCGCAGCCCGCCTCGTCGACGCCGTCGTCGGGCTCTGGCTGGCGCCTGTTACGCCTGAGATCAGCCGGCGACACGCAGAATCCGGCTCGACCGAGCCGTCGAGGGAGTGAGCATCCTCCCGGCGGTGCCGTCGAGCTGCCGGTTTCTTGAGCGATCCGCGGGGAAACCCTCACGCCTTCATGGGATGTGTCGGCCCCCGGCACCCTGGACTCTGCTCTCGTTCGCCTCATCAAGCTACGAACGGTGATCCCGATGTGTCATCACAGCCTTGACGTGCTCCTTTTTGTCTTCCACGACGCGCGCCGCGCCGCCGACGTGCTGAAGAGAGCTCGCAGACTGCCCGAGATGCGCCACGTCGCGGTCGTCGCCCGCTCCGCGGACGGGGAGATCCGCGTGGAGGATCGAAGAGCCACCGGCGCGCGCCAGGAGGTGCTGACGCGTGTCATCGATGCGCTGAGCCGGCCACTGCGTGACCTCGTGCCCTTCGGGAGTGACGGCGCCACAGCGGGACCGCCGATGACGCTGCCCGACACCGGCCCCGGGCTCGCCGCGTTCGCGCGCCTCATCCAGCCCGGCCAACCCGTGCTGCTCGTCGCGAGCTGCGCCGGCCTCAACAACACCATGGACGAGGTCGCTCAGTACCTCGGAGCGGCGCTCTACCGGGTCCCGGTCGGGATGCTTCCCGGCGCCCGGTCCCACCGCATCCCGACGACCCCCTGGATGGCCTGACCACAGGCGACGCCGGCCGCACCGCCGGCGGATCGGAGAAGCGAGATGACCGGAACGACGGCAGGGCACGGACGCCCCACCTCGTTGACCGGCGCGGACAGCGCCCGATCCGAGCGGATCGCCCGGACCTGCGCCCTGGGCGATCCGCTCGCCGACACCGTCGCGGCTGAACTGCACGACCGTGGGCGAATCGCCCGCCGTTCCCT
>DASYES010000559.1:0-3821 GCA_036498885.1 Pseudonocardia sp. | reverse complement strand
AACCGCCCGTGACACCGACCCGCGGGTCCCCGGGCCCGTCCTGCGTCACCTCCGGGCGGGTGGCGAGCCAGTCGATCAGCGCTCGTGCGTCGGCGACCTCGTGGTCCGGAGCGTCCAGCGAGATCTGGCCGGTGCTCGCGCCGAAGCCGCGGGCCGACCAGGCCAGCACCACGAAACCGTGGTCGGCCAAATCGCGGGCATCGGCGTCGACCGAGGCCTTGCTGCCGCCGAACCCGTGCGCGACGAGCACGGCCGGGGCGGGGGTGGTGGCGGGCAGGTAGAGCGTGGTGTCGAGGCTCACAGGGCTGGTGGTGCCCGGGCCACCGGGCACCTCGATGCGCTGCTCCTGCGTGCGGACCGAGGACTCCGGCGCTGCGTACGCCGTGGCCGTCGGAACCACCAGCGCGGCCGTGGCGAGCGTGAGTGCCGCGGCGAGCGCGCGCAGGGTTCGGTGCACAGGACGACGTTATGCGAAGGTCGGGAACGGCCCCTCAGCCGTCTCTCAGTGACGAATCGGGCCGTCGCCGCGGATGGAGCGTCAGCTCAGAGCACGTCGTCGAAGTGCTCGACGTGCGGGTTGCCGGCGAAGTAGGGGCTGATGAGCTGGCGCCACCGCGTGTAGTTCTCCGACTTCCGGAAGCCCTCCGTGTGGGCCTCGATGCTGTCCCACTCCACCAGCAGGACGAAGCGGGTGGGCGTTTCCGCGCTGCGGGTGAGCCGTGCCTCGCGGAATCCGGGCGTGTCCGACACGAACTTGACGCCCTCACGCACCGCCCCGGTGAACTGCTCCTCGGTGCCCGGTTGGACGGCGAAGTCGGCGATCTCCAAGACCATGACGGCATCCTCGCACGGCTTCCGTCACTCGGAGGAATGCGAAAGGTCTGTTGCGGGCACATCTCCGCATGGACCACTTCACGATCGCCACTGTTGCCGAGCAGAGCGCCGACTTCCGCCGCGTCCTGTGGACCGGTGAGCACACCCAGCTCGTCATCATGACGATCCCGCCGGGCGGAGAGATCGGTGAGGAGGTGCACGACGGCATCGACCAGATCCTCACCTTCGTCAGCGGGACCGGCGAGGCCAGGGTCAGCGGGCGGACGAAGAACGTCGCCGCGGGCGACCTCGTCGTCGTGCCATCGGGCAAGAAGCACAACTTCGTCAACACGGGCCCCAACCCGCTGGTTCTCTACACCGTGTACGGGCCGCCGGAGCACGCCGACGGTGTCGTGCACCGCACGAAGGAAGAGGCCGACAAGGCGGAAGAAGAGGGCAAGGACGAGCCACCCACGCACTGACCCCGCGAGTCGCCCGCTTCACGTGCGCGAGTCGCCCGCTCTGGGTGTGCGAGTCGCGCGCGGCGCCCGCCGGCGCGTTGTCCTGCTACTGCCGGCGGGCGCGGGCGCGCCGCTTCCCCTCGTGCATCGCCTGCACACGCGCGATCGGGATGGTGTGCCCCTCCTCGACCAGATCGGCGGGCAGCAGCTGCGGCGCAGGCATCCGCTCATGCCACGGGTCGCTGTCGCCGAGAAGTGCGATCGCGGTGTGGACGGTGAAGTCCGCGGGTGTGATGTGGTCGAGCTCGTCCCACGTCACCGGGAACGAGACGGGGGCGCCGGGCCGCGCCCGCGGGCTGTACGCGGCGACGATCGTGGCGCCACCGGAGCGGGTGGAGTCGACGAAGACGCGGCCGCCGCGGTCCTCCTTGATGTACGCCGTGGTGGCCACGTCCGGGTCGAGCCGGGCCGCCCGCGCCGCGAGGGCCCGGGTGGCCGCCGCGGCGTCCTCGAACCCCGTGTGCTCGTCGAGCGGCACGCACACGTGCAGCCCTTTCGCGCCGCTGGTCTTCACCGCTCCGGCGAGCCCGGAGTCGGCCAACGCCTGCCGGACGAGCCCGGCGGTGCGCACGACGTGCGGGAACGAGTCACCCTCCGGAGGATCGAGGTCGAGCACCAGGTAGGTGGGGTAGCTCTCTTCGACGCGGAACAGCGTGGGGTGGTATTCCACGGCCCGCTGGTTGGCGAACCACAGCAGCGTGCGGCGGTCGTTGCACAGCGCGTAGGTCACCTCACGATGCGACGCCTCGGCCCACACGGTGGTGGTCCGGACGTAGTCCGGGGTGTATTTCGGCACGTTCTTCTGCATGAACGGCTGCTGGCCGGGCCGCACGCGGATCACCGACAGCGGCCGGTCGCGAAGCTCGGGCAGGATGCGCTCGCTCACGGCATCGAGGTAGTCGATCAAATCGCGTTTGGTGGCCCCTGCCCCGTCGAACATCGGCTTGTCGAGGCTCGTGAGCTCCACGCCGTCGCGGATCTCGTCGGGCTTCGCGGGGCTCATGCGGGCACGTCGGGCGTGGTCGGCGACACCGTCACCTCCTACCACGTGAGTTGTGCCACGGCCAGGCTGCGAGCGATCAGTGCCCCGGTCGGGCGCGTTCGCCGGGCCCGAGATGGTGCAGCTCCACCGCGGTGAGCGCACCATCGGTGGCCTCGGCCGTCATCCACGTGAATGTCGGCTGCCGGCGCCGGTCGGTGGGGGAGCCGGGGTTGAGCAGACGCAGGCCGCCGGGCGCGATGGTGTCCCAGGGGATGTGGCTGTGGCCGAACACCAGCACGTCGGCGTCCGGGTAGGCGGCGGCGCAGCGGCGCTCCCGCCCGGCGGCGGCGCCGGTCTCGTGCACCACCGCGAACCTGACCCCGCCGAGCTCGACCTCCGCCACCTCGGGGAGCCGGGCTCGCAGCGCGGCGCCGTCGTTGTTGCCGTACACGCCGACGACCCGCGTCGCGCGGGTCTCGAGCGCATCGAGCAGATCCACCGACACCCAGTCACCCGCGTGGACCACCACGTCGGCGGCGTCCACGGCGTCCCACACCGGTGCGGGCATGTCCTTCGCCCGCACCGGGAGGTGGGTGTCGGAGATCAGCAGCAGTCGCAGGTCAGCTCACGCCCACCAGGTCGACCACGAAGATCAAGGTCTCGCCCGGCTTGATCGCGCCACCCGCTCCGCGGTCGCCGTAGCCCAGGTGCGGCGGGATCACGAGCCGGCGGCGTCCGCCGACCTTCATCCCCGTCACCCCGCGGTCCCACCCCGCGATGACGCGGCCTGCGCCCAGCGGGAACCGGAAGGTCGAGCCGCGGTTCCACGAGGCGTCGAATTCCTCTCCCGTGGAGTGCGCCACCCCGACGTAATGCACCTCGACGGTGTTGCCAGGTGTGGCTTCGACGCCGTCTCCGGTCTGGATGTCCTCGACGACCAGGTCGGCGGGCGCCGGGCCGTCGACGGGGTCGATCTCGGGTCGTTGCAATGCCACTTCGGCTCCTCCGATTCGTGTGGTCGTCAGACTGCCAGAGCCCGGGACACGAGGTAGACAGGAGGTATGACCAGCTCACACAGTGCTGGTCCCACCCCGGGGCGAGCCGACTTCAACGCGGAAGAACCCGATCCGCGGCGGTGGAAGGCGCTCTCGGTCACCCTCGTCGCCGGGTTCATGAGCCTGCTCGACGTCAGCATCGTGTCCGTCGCGCTGCCCTCGTTGCAGCGCGACCTGGGCGTGACTCCTTCCCAGGTGCAGTGGGTGGTCTCCGGGTATGCGCTGACGTTCGGGCTCGCGTTGGTGCCGGCCGGCCGGTTGGGCGACGCCATCGGCCGCCGCCGCATGTTCATGATCGCGCTCGCCGGCTTCGTCCTGTTCAGTGCGTTGGCCGGTGCCGCACCGAACGCGACGTGGCTCGTGTTGGCGCGGCTCGCTCAGGGGATCGCCGCGGGTGCGCTCGCCCCGCAGAACTCCGCGCTCATCCAGCAGATGTTCCGGGGCGCGGAG
>DASYES010000558.1:0-7236 GCA_036498885.1 Pseudonocardia sp. | reverse complement strand
GGCCGAGAGCCGGTGGACGGTGCCGCCACGCAGCTGGCGTGGGCACGGGCCGGGGTGATCACGCCGGAGATGCGGTACATCGCGGTCCGGGAGGGTGTGGACGTCGAGCTGGTGCGGTCCGAGGTCGCGCGCGGCCGGGCCGTGATCCCGGCGAACCGGCGGCACCCCGAGGCCGAGCCGATGATCATCGGCAAGTCGTTCCTCGTGAAGATCAACGCGAACCTCGGCAACTCGGCCGTCACCTCCTCCATCGAGGAGGAGGTGGAGAAGATGGTGTGGGCCACCCGCTGGGGCGCCGACACCGTCATGGACCTGTCCACGGGCGCGAACATCCACGAGACGCGTGAGTGGATCCTGCGGAACTCGCCGGTGCCGATCGGCACGGTTCCGATCTACCAGGCACTGGAGAAGGTGAAGGGAGATCCGGCCGAGCTGTCGTGGGAGGTCTATCGCGACACGGTGATCGAGCAGTGCGAGCAGGGCGTCGACTACATGACCGTGCACGCGGGGGTGCTGCTGCGCTACGTGCCGCTCACCGCGAAGCGTGTCACGGGCATCGTCTCCCGGGGTGGGTCGATCATGGCCGCGTGGTGTCTCGCCCACCATCGCGAGTCGTTCCTCTACACGCGCTTCGAGGAGCTCTGCGACATCCTCCGCGCCTACGACGTCACGTTCTCCCTGGGTGACGGGCTGCGGCCCGGTTCGATCGCCGACGCCAACGACGAGGCGCAGCTCGCCGAGCTGCGCACCCTCGGCGAGCTCACGGCGATCGCGCGCGCCCGTGACGTGCAGGTGATGATCGAGGGGCCGGGCCACGTTCCGCTGCACAAGATCGCGGAGAACGTGCGTCTGGAGGAGGAGTGGTGCGGCGAGGCACCCTTCTACACCCTCGGCCCGCTCGCCACGGACATCGCGCCCGGCTACGACCACATCACCAGCGCGATCGGTGCCGCCACGATCGCCGCGCGTGGCACCGCGATGCTCTGCTACGTCACGCCCAAGGAACACCTCGGGCTCCCGGACCGCGACGACGTCAAGACCGGCGTGATCACCTACAAGATCGCGGCGCACGCCGCCGACCTGGCCAAGGAGCACCCGCGGGCGCAGGCACGAGACGACGCCCTGTCGGCGGCGCGGTTCGAGTTCCGCTGGCTCGACCAGTTCCACCTCTCTCTCGACCCGGACACGGCACTCGCCTTCCACGACGAGACGCTGCCCGCCGAGCCGGCCAAGACCGCGCACTTCTGCTCCATGTGCGGGCCGAAGTTCTGCTCGATGCGCATCACGCAGGACGTCCGGGCCTACGCCGAGGCGCACGGGTTGACGAGCGTGGAGGCGATCGAGGCCGGGATGTCGGAGAAGGCGGACGAGTTCACCGGCGCAGGCGGCCGCGTCTACCTGCCGCTGTCGGAGGCCTGAGAACCTGCCCTTACTGCCGGGAGCCACGTTTGCGCCGCGCACCGTGACGTGACCGTGGCTCCTATGTAAATCCCTGGTCACCGACGGTGTGAACGCCACTGATGTGTGCCGGAGAACTTGTCACGCGGTCGTACGGAGAAGTGTCCTGCGAGCTAGGCTCGCAAGCGATGAGCATCATGGGCACGCGTGTGGTCCGCACCGAAGATCCGGTGTTCCTTTCCCGGGGCGCCACATATACGGATGACCTGACCGACGAACGGCTGAACGGTGCGCTGCACCTCACCTTCGTGCGGTCTCCACTTGCGCACGGGCGGATCACCGCCGTCGACGTCGAGGCCGCCCGTGAGGCGCCCGGTGTCGTCGCGGTGTTCACCGGCGCCGACATCGACCTCGCTCCGGCGCTGCTGTTCGCCGGCGCGAATCCCGGCATGGTCCGGCCCTGGCTGGCCACCGACAAGGTGCGTTTCGTCGGCGAGCCGGTTGCCGCCGTGCTCACCGAGCACTCGTACCAGGGGCAGGATGCCGCCGACCTGGTGGAGGTCGACTACGACCCGCTTCCCGCGGTGGTCGACCCTCGCGAGGCGCTGAAGGACGAGGTGCTCCTCTTCGAGGAGGTGGGCACCAACCTCGCCGGCGGCTTCGGGCACGACAAGGAGTTCGACGAGCACTTCTTCGACGGCTGCGAGGTCGTCGTCACGCGCGACATCGTCAACCAGCGGCTCGCCGCCGCGCCCTTGGAGACGCGCGCCGCCGCGGCCGCGTGGGGCGACGACGGGCGCGTCACGCTCTGGGCGTCCACGCAGAACCCGCAGTCCGCCCGCGACGAGATCGCCGGCTGGCTGGGTGTCGACGCCGCGCTGGTCCACCTGATCGCCCCGGACGTGGGTGGCGGCTTCGGCGCGAAGATCGGGGCCGACCCCGAGTTCGCGCTGGTGGCGTGGTTCGCGCAGCGTCTGCAGCGGCCCGTGCGCTGGAACGAGAGCCGCTCGGAGAACCTCACCGGGATGCTGCAGGGCCGGGCACAGCTGCAGACCATCACGATCGGTGGCAACCGCGACGGCGACGTGCTCGCCTACCGCCTCGACGTGCTGGCCGACGCAGGTGGCTACCCGCGCCTCGGCGTCTTCCTCCCGTTCTTCACGCGCCAGATGGCACCGGGCGTCTACGACATCCCCAAGGTCGAGTCCCGGGCGCGCACGGTCGTGACCACCACGACGTCGACGGGTGCCTACCGGGGCGCCGGGCGCCCCGAGGCCACGGCCGCGATCGAGCGGGCCATGGACCTGTTCGCCGCCGAGATCGGTATGGACCCCGCCGAGGTCCGCAAGCGCAACGTCGTGCCGCCGGACAAGTTCCCGTTCGAGACCAAGGGCGGGGCGATCTACGACAGCGGCGAGTACGCGAAGGCGATCGACCGCGTGCTGGATGGGGCGAACTATGCCGAGCTGCGAGCCGAGCAAGCGCGGCGCCGCGAGCGTGGCGACGTCGTTCAGCTCGGCATCGGGGTCTCCGCCTACGTCGAGATCACCGGTGGTGGCGCGTTCGCCGAGGACGCCTCCGTCGAGGTGCACCCGGACGGCACGGTCACGGTCCTGACGGGCACGTCGCCCCACGGTCAGGGTCACGCCACCGCGTGGGCGATGCTCACGAGCGACCGCCTGGGCATCCCGATCGAGAAGATCACGGTGAAGCACGGCGACACCGACCTCATCCCGCGTGGCGCGGGCACCATGGGGTCCCGGAGCCTGCAGACCGGCGGCGTCGCCGTTCACCAGGCGGCCGGTGAGCTCGTGGAGCTGGCGAAGCAGCGGGCCGCCGACGTGCTCGAGGCGAACGTCGACGACCTCGAGGTCGCCGACGGCGCCGTGTCGGTGCGGGGCACGGACACGAGCGTCACGCTCGCGAAGCTCGCGGAGCGGGAGCAGCTGAAGGTGGACAGCGTGTTCGACAGCGGGGCGCCCACGTTCCCGTTCGGCGCGCACGTCGCCGTCGTGGAGGTGGACGTCGAGTCCGGCAAGGCCGTGGTCGACCGTGTCGTCACCCTCGACGACGCCGGGCCGGTCGTGAACCCCCTCCTCGCCGAGGGGCAGCGCCACGGTGGCATCGCGCAGGGCATCTCCCAGGCGCTGCTGGAGGAGGTCGTCTACGACGAGGACGGCAACCCGCTGACGGCCACCTTCGCCGACTACGCGTTCCCGTCCGCGGCCGAGCTGCCCAGCTTCACCCTGCTGTCCATGGAGACGCCGACCAACCTCAACCCGCTCGGGGTGAAGGGCATCGGCGAGGCCGGCACCATCGGCGCCACTCCCGCGGTGCAGAACGCGGTGGTCGACGCCGTGTCGCACCTGGGCGTCCGCCACATCGACATGCCGACCAGCCCGCTACGGGTCTGGGAGGCGATCAATGCCGCGCGCAGCGAAGGCGGCACGCGCAACGACCGCTCCGGGGGAGCGCAGTGACCACATCGATGAACCAGACCGTCAAGGTCGGAATCACCGTCAACGGCTCGGAGACCACGGCCGACGTCGAGCCCCGCTTGCTGCTCGCGCACTACCTGCGTGACGTGGTCGGGCTCAAAGCCACCAACATCGGGTGCGACACCACCTCCTGCGGCGCGTGCACCGTGCTCGTGGACGGCGAGTCGGTGAAGTCGTGCACAGTGCTCGCGGTGCAGGCCGACGGGCAGTCGGTCACCACGATGGAGGGGCTCTCGGCGAACTCCACCGAGCTGCACCCGGTGCCCGCGGCGTTCCGCGCCGAGCACGGCCTGCAGTGCGGCTTCTGCACGCCCGGCATGGTGATGGCGACGGTGAGCCTGCTGGAGGAGAACCCGAACCCCACCGAGCGTGAGGTGCGTGAGGGTCTCGAGGGCAACCTCTGCCGGTGCACGGGCTACCACAACATCGTGCGCGCGGTGCTCGCTGCGAGCGGGCAGAATCCCGACGCCGCGCAGACCACCTCCGTCGCGGCGGACGCCGACCAGTCCCCGGCCGGCGGCGTCGAGTCCGCACCGGGCTTCTCCACCGGGAGCGGTGCATGATCCCCGTCGCCTTCAACTACGCCCGCCCCGACTCCGTCGACGGCGCGCTGGCGCTGCTCGCGGAGCACGGGGAGGACGCCACGGTGCTGGCCGGTGGCCACTCGCTGCTGCCCGTGATGAAGCTCCGGCTCGCCGCCCCCGAGGTCGTCATCGACATCGGGCGGCTGCCCGAGCTGCGCTACATCGAGGTGCGGGGCGACGAGGTCGCGATCGGTGCCGGCACCCGGCACCGCGCAGTGGAGTCCTCCGAGGTGCTGGCTGCCGAGGTGCCGCTGCTGGCGGCCGTGGCCCGCACCGTGGGCGACCCGCAGGTACGCCACCGCGGCACGCTCGGCGGTTCGCTGGCCCACGCCGACCCGGCGTCCGACCTGCCGGCGGCGGTGCTCACCCTCGGCGGCACCATCGTGTTGCGCGGCCCCCAAGGGGAGCGCGAGGTGCCGGCCACCGACTTCTACACCGGGGTGTTCTCCACGGTGAAGGAGCCGGGCGAGCTGATCGTCGAGGTCCGGGTGCCCCGCACGGGGAGCGCCGGGTGGGCCTACGAGAAGTTCGTCCGGCGTGCCAACGACTGGGCGATCGTCGGGGTCGCCACGGTGGACGGCCGCGTCGGGCTGGTCAACATGGGCGCCACCCCGCTGCGGGCGACGGCCACGGAGGCCGCTCTGGCGGAGGGGGCGTCGATCGAGGATGCCGCCGCACTGGCCGCCGAGGGCACCGAGCCGTCGAGCGACCTGGCTGCCACCGCGGAGTACCGCCGCCACCTGGCGAGGGTCCTCACCCGCCGAGCGCTGGCCACCGCAGCTACCCGCTGACCCGTCCAGGGGACGGCCCGCCGTTTCGCGCATGGCGTGGGTGAAACGGGGGAACCGGGAGAAATGGGCCTGGAGGAGTCCGCGCCGTTCGGGAATCGGAATGAAGCCTCCCCGGACGGCCGACGGCTCGTCGCCGGTCGCTATGCCCTCGACCGGGTGCTCGGTATCGGGTCCTCGGCCGTGGTGCATCGCGCTCGCGACCTGCTGAGTGGCGCCGAGGTGGCGGTCAAGCACTTCCACGCCGGGGCGTCGATGCACGACCTGCGCCAGCAGCGGCAGGAGATGAAGCTGCTGGCCAGGCTGCGCCACCCCGGCCTGGTCGGGCTGTACGACGGAGGCACCGAGGACGGCAGGCTGTTCGTCGTCACCGATCTCGTCGAGGGGCCGACACTGGCGCAGCGGATCAGCCGGGGCCCGCTGGCCCCTGGTGCGGTACGGATGCTCGGCAAGCAGCTGGCCGAGGCGTTGGCCCACGTGCACGACGGCGGGATCATCCACCGTGACGTGAAGCCGGCCAACGTCCTGCTCGACGGCGTCCGACCACGCCTCGCCGACTTCGGCATCGCCCGTGCTGTCGACGCCACGTCGGCCACCGCAAGCGGGTGCGTCGTCGGTACGGCGGCCTATCTCGCGCCGGAACAGGTCCGCGGCGAGCGTGTCGGGCCACCCGCTGACGTCTACGCGCTCGGTCTCGTGCTGCTGGAGGCTCTGACCGCGCGCCGCGAGTACCCCGGCCTCGCCGTGGAGTCGGCGACGGCACGGCTGCACCGCGCCCCCGTGGTGCCTTCCGGGCTGCCCCCCGGGTTCGGCGAGCTCCTCGAGGCCATGACGAGGAATGACCCCCGCCGCCGGCCGACGGCCGCCCAGGTCGCTGCTGTGCTCGCCGCCGACCCGTTCCTGCGGCCGCGCGGTTCACCGGGGGGCCGGTTGCACGGGCGCCACCGGCAGCAGCCGGGCCACTGGTGGCGGCGCAGGCCCCTGGTGTCCCGGGTCGTGCTCTGCGTTCTCACCGCAGCGGTCGCCGTGCTCACCGTGGCATCGACGTCGACCTCGGACGCCCCTGCCGCAGCCGAGCTGGAGCAGTTGCCTGCATCGTCCGGGGCTACGAGGTAGGCCGTCAGCCAACCAGGCCCGCGTCCTGGGCTGCTATCGCGGCCTGTACGCGGGAGCGCAGGCCGAGCTTCGTCAACACCCGTGACACATGCGTCTTCGTCGTCGCCTCCGTGATCACCAGCGCGGCGGCGATCTCGGCGTTGGACATGCCGCGCCCCAGGCACGTGAGCACGTCGGTCTCCCGCGGTGTGAGGTCGCCGATGCCGGCAGGCGGTTGCGGGCGGCGGGCCGGCGGGGCGAGGCGCGCGATGACCCTGCGGGTGACCTCCGGCGCGAGCACCCCGTCGCCCCTGGCAACGGCCCGCACGGCCGCGAGCAGCGACGGCGCGTCGACGGACTTGAGCAGGAACCCGGCCGCTCCGGCAGCGAGCGCGCTGTCGACGTACTCGTCGAGGTCGAAGGTCGTGAGGACGAGGACCTCGCACGCCCGGTCCGGCGTCGCCATGATGCGGCGGGTCGCCTCGATACCGTCGATGCCCGGCATCCGGATGTCCATCAGCACGACGTCGGGCCTGGTCTGCCTGGTCATCGCGACGGCCGCGAGCCCGTCGCCCGCTTCGCCGACGACGGTGATGTCCGGTGCGGAATCGAGGATCATCATCAGCCCGGTGCGGATCGCCGCCTGGTCGTCCGCGACCACCACGCGAACCGTCACCGCGGCACCCCGTCGGCGATCGGCGTGGGCAGCGCAGCGCGCACGCTCCAGGTCCGTCCGCGGGCGCCGGCCTCGACCGTGCCGCCCACCGCGCTCGCGCGTTCGCCGAGTCCCAGCAGACCGGTACCGGTTCCGCCGGCCGATGAGGCGTCGGCGACAAGATCGTTGTGCAGCTCGATCACCAGCTCTCCGTCGTG
>DASYES010000557.1:0-1653 GCA_036498885.1 Pseudonocardia sp. | reverse complement strand
GATCTCATGCATCCGCTGCTCCCCCAGCCGGTTGTGCGGAGAGCCTTTCACGCGAATCGGTCAAGCGGGGCGTGGCATCCATGTGTCGCGGCACGCATCGAGCAACGGCGCCTGCAAGCGGGCCCACGGCGAGATGTCGCTGTCATCGGCACGGGCGTCGGCGACGAACGAGTCCCAGCTGTACCACTCCCACGAGTCCACCTCATCGGGGCGCGGCCGGGGCTCCCCCACCAGCCTGCACACGTACACCGGGCAGAGCTCGTTCTCCTCCACACCGCCCGCCGATGCGCGGTAGGCGAAGTCGGGCAGGACAAGCTGCAGGTCCACCGCGGTCATCCCGAGCTCGTCGGCCAGGCGCCGCCGCACGGCGTCCTCGCCCGCCTCATCGGGAGCGGGATGGCCACAGCACGTGTTGGTGCGAACGCCGGGGAACGTGCGCTTGTCCCGGGCCCGCCACGTGACGAGCAGCCGCCCGGCCTCGTCGAAGCCGTAGCAGGAGAAGGCGAGATGCAGAGGTGTCTGCGCGCCGTGCACGGTGGCCTTGTCGGCCACCCCGATCGGACGGCCGCCGTCATCGAGGAGAACGACCTGCTCAGCGGGTGGAGTGGTCACGACATTCACCTCCACCAGTCTGCTGGACGAGCGGCTTGCACGCTTGCAGTATCACCCGACTGTCCTCACCCCGACATGCGCGAACCGTGTCACGCGCTCTGCGGCCACCACCGTACGAGCGGACCGGCGGCCATCTCGTCCGAGACGTGGACGTCGACGACGGCACAGCCACCACCGCGAACCACCTCGACCGCCTCCTCCAACGCCGGGCGCACGTCCGCGGTCGCGGTGACCTCGGCACCGAACACGCCGAAGGCCGTGGCGACGTGCGAGAAATGCTGCTCGCCGAAGTTCACGCCGACGCAGCGCCCCCCGAAGTTGGCCTCCTGCCGCATGCGAATGTGGCCGAGGGTGCTGTTGTTGATCACGACGACCAGGAGCGGGGTGCCGACCCGGACCGCTGTCTCCAGCTCGCCCATGGTCATCGCGAACCCGCCGTCGCCGACCAGTGCGCAGACGAACGCGTCGGGGTGGGCGATCTTCGCCCCGATCGCGCCCGGAACCCCGAACCCCATCGTTCCCGACGTGGGGTAGTGGAAGAGCCCCGCGTGCTCGACCGGGAAGTACTGCTCCGCCCAGTGCAGGTAGTTGCCCGAGTCGAGCACCAGGTGCGTGTCCGCGTCGAGGAGATCGCGCAGTTGCTCGACCACGTACCGGCCCTGCGGGGCGGTGTCGTCCCGCCGGTAGCAGGCCAGTTTCTGCAGGTAGGCGGCCTGCTCCTTCTGCAGCGTCGTCAACCAGTCCGACGGCTCGGCGGGCGGTGCGGCCCCGAGGGCGGCCCGGAGCTCCGGCAGGACGTCGCCCAGGTCGGCCTGCACCCCGAGATGCACCGGGTAGACGCGGCCGATGACGGCGGGGTCGAGGTCGACGTGCACGAGCTTCGCGTCGGCGGCGAAGCTCATCGCGTAGTGCTCGGTCATCTGTTCGGAGAACCGGCATCCCAGTACCAGCACGGCATCGGCGTCCTGGATACCCCGCTGCGCCGCAGGAGTGCCACCGATGCCGGCCATCCCGATGCAGTGCGGGTCACGGTCGGGCACC
>DASYES010000556.1:0-5576 GCA_036498885.1 Pseudonocardia sp. | reverse complement strand
GATCGCCGACGTGCGACGGCATGCGCTCGCCGTCGGTGACGCGCTGCAGGAGCGTGGGGTGAAGGCCTTGGTCGTCGCCTGCAACACGGCCACGGCGGCCTGCCTCCCGGACATCAGAGAGCGCTACCCGATGCCGGTCGTGGAGGTCCTGCGTCCGGCGGTCCGCCGCGCTGTCGCGGCCACCCGCACCGGGCGGATCGGGGTGATCGGCACCCGAGCCACGATCGCGTCAGGGGCGTACACCGATGCGTTCCAGGCGGCCCGCGACGTGCAGGTCACGGCGGTGGCGTGTCCGCGCTTCGTCGACTTCGTCGAGCGCGGCATGACGAGTGGGCGCCAGATCCTGGGCCTCGCCCAGAGCTACCTCGAACCGCTGCAGCGCGCCCGCGTCGACACGCTCGTGCTCGGCTGCACCCACTACCCGCTGCTGGCCGCCGTGCTGCAGATCGTGCTCGGCCCCGAGGTCACGCTGGTGTCCAGCGCCGACGAGACCGCGAAGGACCTCGTGCGCCTGCTCATGGACGCCGACCTCGCCCGCGACCCCGAAGCCCCGGCGCCGGGCCCGCACGAGTTCCTCGCCACGGGCGACCCGGAGCCGTTCCGCAGGCTCGGCCGTCGCTTCCTTGGGCCGGAGATCGGGCAGGTCGCCGCACTCGGCCCGGCCACGGAACAGACGCCCCTCGCCCGCTGACGTTCCCTCGCAGCGACGGTCCCGCTCGCCGTCACCGCGCAACGAAGCCCGAAGCGGCGCTCCTGAGGAACTCCCATCGCCGGTCCATGCCGAGCGGGCTGGTCGTGGCCGCTCAGGTACCGTCCCAGCGTGATCGGGGCGCTGGAAATAGTGGTTCTCGCGGCACTCGCCGCGCTGGCCGTGTACGGCGTGGTCACGACGGCACTGAACCGGCCGCCGGACGTCTGGACGAAGCGCGCGGTGGGCGTCGTGGAGGCGCTCCTGGTCGTGCAGGCCGCGATCGCGGCCCTCCGGATCTTCGGCGGCGTCACGCTGCCGGAGACCACGACGTTCCTCATCTATCTCGTCGTGTCGGTGTGCGTGCTCCCGATCGCCACGCAGTTCGCCACCGCCGAGCCCACTCGCTGGGGCGGCACGGTCGTGGCGGTCGGGGCGATCGCCACCGCGGTGGCCGTGTGGCGCCTGCAGGGTCTGTGGGCCGCAGGTGCGTGAGCCCGCCCGCGCCACGTCGTCCGGCCCCGGCCGGGTGCTCATCGCGGTGTACGGCGTGTTCGCCCTGTCGGCCACCGCGCGTGCCCTCGTGCAGATCGCCACGAAGTTCGACGAGGCGCCGCTGGCGTACCTGCTCTCGGCCCTGGCCGGTGTCGTCTACATCCTGGCCACGATCGGGCTGAACGGGCGTGGGCCCGGCGCCCGCAAGCTGGCCTGGGCCGCCGTCGGGTTCGAGCTGGTCGGAGTGCTGGTCGTCGGCACGCTCACCCTGCTCGACGCCGCCGACTTCCCCGACGACACCGTGTGGTCGGTGTACGGGCGGGGTTACGGCTTCGTGCCGCTGGTCCTTCCGTTCATCGGCTTGTGGTGGTTGCGGCACACGCGCGCGCGTTAGCGTGCGGCCCATGAGGCTGATCGTTCTCGGTTGCTCCGGCAGCGGCCCCGGTCCGGCCTCGCCGGCGTCCGGCTACCTCGTGGAGGCCGGCGACGCACGCCTGGTGCTCGATCTGGGCAACGGCACGCTGGGTGCGCTGCAGCGCCACCTCGACCCGTGGGAGCTCGACGGGGTGGTGTTCAGCCACCTGCACCCCGACCACTGCGCCGACTTCGCGTCGCTCGCGGTGCACCGTCGCTTCCACCCGCGGCCGCCGTTCGACCCCACCACCCGGCCGCTGCCCGTGCACGCCCCGGCCGAGGCGCCGGACCGGTTCGCCGCCGCGTTCGCGGCCTCGGCAGCCGAGCGGGCGGTCACCGACCTCACAGACGTCTTCACCTTCCACCCGCTCTCCGACGGCGCAGCCGGCACGGTCGCCGGTGTGACGCTGCACGCCCGGACCGTCGACCACCCCTGCGAGGCGTACGCCATCCGGGTCGAGCACGGCGGGCGCAGCCTCGTCTACAGCGGTGACACCGGCCCGTGCGACGGGCTGGCGGAGCTGGCCCACGGCGCCGACGTGCTGCTCTGCGAGGCCACGTGGCCGCACGTCACCGAGTCCTGGTCGGAGCCGCCGCGTGGTGTGCACCTCTCGGGCAGGCAGGCGGGCGAGCACGCCGAGGCGGCCGGCGTCGGGCGGCTGCTGGTGACGCACGTCCCGGCCTGGTTCGACGGCGACAAGCTGCTCGCCGAGGCCAAGGCCGCGTTCGGCGGCCCCGTCGAGCTGGTCGCCCCCGACGCCGCCTACGCGATCTGACCTCATCCGCTCCCACCGGCCGGAGGCTCCCGGCCCGGCGACCTAAGCTGGCGCGCGTGACACGAACGGATAACAGTGCCCGCGACGTGGCCAGGGCGGATGGCCGAGCCGACGATCAGCTACGGCCGGTGACGATCACCCGCGGCTTCCAGAAGCACCCGGCGGGTTCGGTGCTCGTCGAGTTCGGCGACACCAAGGTGCTGTGCGCCGCGAGCGTCACGGACGGGGTGCCGCGCTGGCGCAAGGGCTCCGGCCTGGGCTGGCTCACCGCCGAGTACGCGATGCTGCCCTCGGCCACCAACACCCGCAGCGACCGTGAGTCGGTCAGGGGCCGCATCGGCGGCCGCACGCACGAGATCAGCCGGTTGATCGGCCGCTCGCTGCGCGCGTGCATCGACCTGGCCGCCCTCGGCGAGAACACCATCGCCCTGGACTGCGATGTGCTGCAGGCCGACGGCGGCACCCGCACCGCGGCGATCACCGGTGCCTACGTTGCGCTCGCCGACGCCGTCACCTGGCTCGGGGCGCACGGCCGCCTTGCCGACCCGAAGCCGCTCTCGTGCCGCGTGGCGGCCGTCAGCGTGGGGGTCGTCGACGGGCGGGTCCGGCTGGACCTGCCCTACGAGGAGGACTCGCGCGCCGAGGTGGACACCAACGTGGTCGCCACCGACACCGGCACGCTCATCGAGGTCCAGGGCACCGGTGAGGGCGCCACGTTCACCCGCAGCACGCTCGACGCCATGCTCGACACGGCGCTCGCCGGCATCCGGCAGCTGTCCGACCTGCAGGCCGCCGCGCTCGCCGAGCCCTATCCCGGCACGCTGCCGACACAGCCGTGAAGGTGCTGCTCGCCACCCGCAACGCGGGCAAGCTCGCCGAGCTGCGACGGATGCTCGCGGACGGCCCCGTCGAGATCGTCGGGCTCGCCGACGTCCCGGAGTTCCCGGACGCGCCCGAGACCGGAGCCACGTTCGCGGAGAACGCGCTGGCGAAGGCACGGGACGCGGCGAACGCCACCGGGCTGCCGTCCGTGGCCGACGACTCGGGGCTCGCCGTCGATGCCCTCAACGGCATGCCGGGCGTGCTCTCCGCCCGCTGGTCGGGCCGGCACGGGGACGACGTGGCCAACCTGGAGCTGCTGCTGGGCCAGCTCACCGACGTGCCGGACGAGCGCAGGGGGGCGGCGTTCGTCTGCGCCGCGGCGCTCGTGGTGCCGGGCGGCCTGGAGACCGTGGTGCACGGCGAGTGGACCGGCCGGATCGTCCGCGGGCCCCGAGGCTCGGGCGGGTTCGGGTACGACCCGATCTTCGTGCCGGACGGGGAGCAGCGCACCAGCGCCGAGCTCAGTCCGGAAGAGAAGGACCTGGCCTCGCACCGGGGCCGGGCGATGCGCGCCCTCCTCCCGCACCTACGCGACCTGACGTAAGACCGTCCGACGTCGCAGAGGCGCTGTCGTCCGCGCCGCGCCGGCGGCCCTCTGCACGGAACCCTCGGCCCTGCGGCGACGGCTCAGGACGCGTCTTCGTTCAGGATGCGGCGGGCCACGCCGAACGCGGAGTTGGCGGCGGGCACTCCGCAGTAGATCGCGGTCTGCAGCAGCACCTCGACGATCTCCGCCCGCGTGAGGCCGTTGCGCAGCGCGGCGCGCAGGTGCAGCTCCAGCTCGGCGTAGTGCCCGTGCGCGACGAGGGCCGTGATCGTGATCGCGCTGCGCATCCGCCGGTCCAGGCCGGGGCGGGTCCAGATGTGCCCCCACGCGTATCGGGTGATCATCTCCTGGAACTCGGCCGTGACGTCGTCGGCACGGGCTAGTGCCGCGTCGACGTGATCGGGCCCGAGCACCTCGCGGCGCACGGCGAGCCCGTCGGGGTCGAGGTCGAGAGCGGGCGGTTGAGGCTGCTCGGTGGTCACGATCGTCCACCGTAGCTGCCGCTGCGGCGCGGGTTGTTCGGTGATCGCGCGGTGGCGGGCCGGCGGCCTGGATGGTGGCGTACTGCACCCGTCGACGTGCCGTCGACGCCTCCGTCGGTACGGTCGAAGGATGACCTGGAGGAGGGTGGCTGCAGGCGCCGCTGTGCTGGTGGTGGCCGGCATCGCCGTCTTCCTCCTGCGCGACGGTATCCCTGACGTACGCCAGACGGTGCAGAGCGCCGGGCTCTGGGCGCCGGTGCTTTTCGTGCTGCTCCAGGGTGCGATCACGATCACTCCGGTGCCGCGCACGGTCTTCACCGTGGCCGCGGGCGTGCTGTTCGGCTCGGTGCTGGGGCTGCTGCTCACCGTCGCCGGCACGACGCTGGCCGCGGTGCTGGCCTTCTGGCTGGTCCGGCTGGTCGGCGGTCGGCTGGCAGAGCGGCACTCCCATCGCCGTGGAGTGGCCTGGGTGCGCAGTCGGCTCGACCGGAGCGGGCTGCTCGCCATGGTGTCCCTGCGCCTCATCCCGGCCGTGCCGTTCTCGGTGATGAACTACGCCTCGGCGCTGTCCGGGGTGCGCTTCCTGCCGTACCTGCTGGGCACGGTGCTCGGGGTGCTGCCCGGCACGGTCGCGATCGTGGTGCTGGGCGACGCGGCTGTTGGCGGTAGCCCGCATCCGGCCATGTTCGCCGTGTCGGTGGTGTCGGGGCTGCTGGGGCTCACCGGGGCGCTGCTGGTGGCGCGCCGCCGCCCGATCGACGAGCCGGTCCCCCCTGCCGCGCAGAGGGGACCGGGGGCGGCGCAGGCGGGGTAATGCCCCGCGGTGCAGGGGAGCCTGGCGCAGTGCAGCCCGCATAACGCGCTCGACGAACGTTTCACGGGCAGGGGTGTACAGGTGCCGGCGGTGGGATTCGAACCCACACTGTCTCCGACCTAAACGGAGGGCCTCCTGCCAGTTGGGCTACGCCGGCGGTCCACGCCACACCAGTTGTCGGTCTGGGAGTGGCAGTTGGGGCATAGGATACGGAGGTTCTCGAACCGATTGTCGGTGTGGTCCCCATTGATGTGGTCCAGGTGCAAAGGGAGGGCCCGTCCCTGCCACGAGTCGAGCCCACAGTTGGAGCATTTCGCCTCCAGAAGCCCGCTGGCGATGAGGCGTCGCCGGAGCCGGGAGCTGCAGCGATAGGTCGAGCGCTCGACGAGAATCTCCTCCAGCGGGATCGTCTTCTGGGGGAGGGTCCGCCCGCGGGCCCAGCGAGTGCCGGTGAAATGCGCCGTGTCGAGGCCGGACG
>DASYES010000555.1:0-1764 GCA_036498885.1 Pseudonocardia sp. | reverse complement strand
GACGTCCACCTCGTCGAGCGGCGAGCCGAAGGTGGTGTCCGAGTGCAGCTACCCGCTCACCGCCGCTGCGGTGGTGGACCGCGTGTACACCGACATGGCCGTCATCGACGTGACGCCCGACGGCTTCGTGGTCCGCGAGCTCGTGGCCGGCACGACTCAGGACGACCTGCGTGCCGTCACGGCCGCTCCACTGCACTTCGCCGCCGACCTCGCCGTGCTCGTCCCCACCTGACCGCTGCCCCGTCCCGACCACCGACCGTGAGGAACCATGCAACGTCGCATCCTCGGCCGGACGGCGATCACCCTCGCCGTGCTCGCGCTGCTGGCCGCCTGCGGGGGCCGGGAGCGCGCTGACGCCGGTTTCCCGAGCGAGTCGATCCGGCTGCTCGTGCCCTACGCCGCGGGCGGGCCCACCGACCTCACGGCGCGCGCCTACGGGGAGTTCCTCGAACGGGATCTGGGGCAGCCGGTGATCGTCGAGAACAAACCCGGTGGGTCCGGGGCGATCGCCACGCAGGAGCTCGTCTCCGCCGACCCGGACGGGCACACGCTGGCGCTGATCACCGCGGGCACGGTGGTGCTGACGCCGCTCGCCAACGACGTGGGCTACATCGCCTCCGACGTCACCCCCATCGGCGTGATGTCGGAGGTGCCGTCGCTGCTCGCCGTCGGCTCCGGATCGCCCCACCGTGACATCGCGGCGCTCGTGGCGGCCGCGCGCGCTCAACCGGGCGCGGTGTCCGTGGCGGTGCCCGGGGCGTCCACCCCGCAGGGGATCGAGCTGCAACGCCTGCGCGACGAGCACGGCGTCGAGTTCGCCGTCGTCCCGTTCAACGGCAACGCCGAGATGACCACCGCACTGCTGGGCGGCAACGTCGACGCCGTCCTGATCAACGCCTCTCAGGACGTCGTCGAGAACATCGAAGCCGGCCGCTTCCGACCACTCGCGGTATCCACCGAGCAGCGCCTGAACTGGCTCTCCGACACCCCCACGCTGGTCGAGGCCGGGTTCGCCGGTCTCACCCTGTCGGGTTCGACGTTCGGGCTGGCCGGGCCCGCGGGGCTGCCCGCCACCATCGCCACCCGGCTGGAGGACGCGCTGCGCCGGGCGCACGGCGACCCGGACGTCGTGGCGAAGGTGGGTGAGCGCTACACCGGCACCGGCTTCGTCGGTGCCGCCGATCTGAGCGCGGTCCTCGACCGCACCCGGGCCGTGTACGAGCCGATCTTGACCGGTTGAGCGGGAGGACCCAGATGATGCGGTACGGAAGATGGGCGGCCCTCGCCGCACTGACGGCGCTGACGGTCTCCTGCTCGGGAGGAAGGAGCGCGCCCGAGGCGGCCGGGGAGTACCCGACGAAAGAGATCAGGGTGATCGTCCCGTACACCGCGGGCGGCCCGACCGACCTCGCCGCCCGCACGATGGGCACGCACCTCGAGCGCGCGCTCGGCGAGCCGGTCATCGTCGAGAACCGGCCCGGCGCGGCCGGAGCCCTCGCGATGAACGAGCTGGTGGGCAGTGATCCCGACGGCCACACGCTCACGCTGGTTGCGGCCCCGTCAACGGTGGTGACCCCGCTCATCCAGGACGTGTCCTACGGACCGCAGGACTTCGAGACCATCGGGGTGATCACCGAGGTGCCGTCGGTGCTGACCGTGGGTGCGCGCTCGGAGTTCGCTGACGCCGCCGCGTTCTTCGACGCCGCTCGTGCGCGTCCCGGCGAGCTCACGGTCGGCACGCCCGGCGCGACCACATCGCAGGGC
>DASYES010000554.1:0-3710 GCA_036498885.1 Pseudonocardia sp. | reverse complement strand
CCCGCACACCAACATCAGCCCGAGCGCGAACGGGTAGCCGTAGGTCCACGAGAGCTCGGGCATGTGGGTGAAGTTCATGCCGTAGATCGAGGCGACCAGCGTGGGGGCGAAGAGGATCGCCGCCCACGACGAGATGCGCTTGACCTGCTCGTTCTGGTCGTAACCCGCCTCGGTCAAGCGGGCCATCTCCTCGTTCTGGCGTTGCGCGACGAGCGCGGCGTTGACCTGGACGATGTTGGAGAGCAGGTCCCGGAAGGACTGGACGCGCTCCATCACGCGTATGGCGTGGTCGGAGACGTCGCGCAGCGACCGGCGCAGCTCCAGATCGGACTGGCTCGCCGTGGCCTTGAGCCGGTCGCGCAGCTCGATGAAGACCTCCCGCAACGGCTCGACCGCTCGCTGGAACTCGATCACCTCGCGGCTCAGCTGGTAGATCCGCTTCGAGACCCCGGGGTCACCGCCGAAGACCTGCACCTCGATGCCGTCGATGTCGTCCTGCAAGCCCCCGACTACCGGGAAGTAGTCGTCGACGACCTTGTCCAGCACCGCGTAGAGCACGGCGTACGGGCCGTCGTCGAGGAGCTCTGGATCGCCCTCCAGCCGCTTGCGGACCGCGGCGAGGTCGGGCTCCTCGGCGTGCCTGACGGTGATCACGAAGTCGGGGCCGATGAACAGGTGCACCTCACCGATCTCCACGACCTCGACCGGGTCGACGTACCGGGCCGGGCGCAGCACCACGAACACGACATCGCCGTAGAGGTCCAACTTCGGCCGCTGGTGGGCGGTGATGGTGTCCTCGACGGCGAGTGGGTGCAGGCCGAACTCCTCGGCGACGGCTTCGATCTCTTTCTTGCTGGGCCGCAGGAGCCCGATCCAGCAGAAGCTGCGCCCCTGATCAGGGCACCGGCGGAGTTCCTCGAAGGTGTGGTCGAGCGACGTCGGATCGACAGCCCGCCGGCCATCGACGTAGATGGCGTTGTCGACGACCGACATCCGAACTCCTGTCAGGTGCGGCTACCGGGTCATGCTCCGGATGCGCGGCTGTGCCTCCGAAGGCATATTCGCAGGGTAGTCGTGTCGACTTTCCGCCGTCCGCGCGTGCCGCCCGATGGCGGCGCCCGCTCGGGCAGCGAGGGCGGCCCCCACCACGATGCCGAGCGCGATGAGGTCGCCGTGGCCGATGTCGAGGGTGCCGAAGCGGTGGAGGACGAAGCCGTCGTAGCAGGCCCAGCTGAGGCTCGCGGTGACGACGGCACCGACCGTGGTGGTCATCGCCGCGAGGATGACGGCCGCCCCGGCGGCGAACACGAGCCCGGTCGTGTGGTCGCCGGCGAACGCCCAGGCGGCGATGGCGGCGACGGCCCCGGCGGGGAGACCCAGAACGCCTCCGACCGGGCCGGACATGAGGGGCCGCGCGGGAGCGGTGCCGCCTGTAGCGGGTCGGGGTGCGAGCACGTTGTCGACGATCCAGCGCGGCGTCCGGCGCTGAAGAATCGTTGACGCCCTCCTGACGGGGCCGGGGCGACCTCTGACGCACCTGTCATGCGGTTGTCGTACTACTGCGCGGTGCGTAGTACTGTGCCGTGCGCAAGCCGGTCCGCACGACCGGCGCATCGCCAGGAGAGGGGGAGGTGTGGACACGAGCCAACTGCTCAAGGGTGTGCTCGACCTCGCCGTGCTCGCGGTGCTGGACCGCGCGGACGGTTACGGCTACGAGGTGGTGCGCGGGCTGCGCGCGGCCGGACTGCAGGAGGTGGGCGACGCCTCCGTCTACGGAACGCTGCGCCGGCTCTACAACGCGGGCCTGCTCACCTCGTACGTCGTGCCGAGCGAGGAGGGGCCGCACCGCAAGTACTACAGCGTGAACGGCCCGGGCCGGGACCGGCTCCGGGAGCTGGTGAAGACCTGGCGGTCGTTCGCCGCGACCATGGAAGGACTGGTGGGGGCCACGTGAGCGAGCTTGCGAGCGCACCGTTCAACACAGCAGCGCCGCGAACGCGGCCGACGAGCGCTAGCGGGGGGGTCACGTGAGCGAGCTTGCGAGCGCACCGTTCAACACAGCAGCGCCGCGAACGCGGCCGACGAGCGCTACCGAGGAGGTCGAATGAGCGGGGACGACGAAGAAGGCGTCAAGCGCAGCGGAACCGAGGGCGTGCCCAACGTGCGGCTACTGGCCGGGCCGGTGGAGGAGTACCTGGCCGGCATCCGGTCCGCGCTGGCGGACCTGCCGGCACCGGAGCTCGCCGACATCCTCGACGACGTGCGCGCGCACCTCGCCGACCTGACCGTCGAGCTCGGGAGCGAGGCGAGCCTCGCTGCGCTGGTCGATCGGCTCGGCACCCCTGCGGCCTACGCGGGTGAGCTGCGGGCCGCCGCCGGATACCCGCCCGCGTCCGGAGCGCCCCGGGAGCGGTCGAGGTCGGGTGCTGCACGGCTCGCGATCGCCGGGCTCGTCGCGTCCACAGTGCTGATCATGCTCGGGGTCGCGGCAAGCGCCCCCGAGGTCGTCCTGTTCGCGCTGCTCCTCGCCCTCGCCGGGCTTCCGCTCATCACCAAGGACGGCCCGGACCTACCCTCGCTGGCCGCGCTCCCGGCGACGCGCAGGCTCGTCGCGGCCATGCCTGCCCCCGGAACGGCCGCCCGGTCCCTTACGTACTTCCTGGCGTCCCTGCAGCCGGCGTGGTGGGTGGCCAGGGGGGTGGTCGCCGCGGTGCTGGTGAACGAGATCGTGGTGGGGGCGGAGCTTGCACTGGTGATCCTGCTGTCGCTGGTGACCGTGCCCTTGTCGATCTGGCTGGGGCACCGCACCCGTCGTGACAGACGTTGGCTCTGGGCGGTGGTCCCGCTGAACGGTCTCGCGGCCGCGCTGCTCCTGCTGCTGCTCGGCGGCTCCGCCCTGTTCGGCTCTTCGTCGTCCTCCAGCAACTCGGTGCAGACCTACCACCGACCGGGCCTGTGGCAGGACAGGGACCGGCAGGTCCTCGACATCCGGCCCGTCGACGCCGCAGGCAACCCGCTCACCGGCGTCTATCTGTTCGACCAGAACGGGCGTCCGATCGACACGTCCACAGGCTCCTCGTGCGAGGACAACCACCGGTACTCGGCGCCCGGAGCGAGCGCGGCCCGCCCGTACCCGCGCGGAACCGTGGACCACGACCCGCGCACCGGCGACTGCGTGACCATTCCGCCCGGCCCACTGGTGGTGGCGGTGCCCTCCGGGACGCCATCCACCGGCCAGGTGACGGTGCCGCCACCCACCACGTCGCCGGCTTCGCCCGCAGCGGCCACGCCGGTCCTGCCGGTCCCGCCTGCGGCACCCCCCACCCCCACAGGCTGAAACCTCACGGCGCACACCGCGCGGCCGCCGCACACAGGGCATGACGTGTGCGCGGTGGCCACCAGGTGTGTGCGGTCAGCTCCGGCCGGTCGCTGTAGCCAGCGGTCGGTTGTGCCCGGGCCGTGCCGGTATGCGTCGGGGGCGCCGGCACGGCCCACCCTCCTCCCGCGAGTGAGCGGCACCACCAGCGCGTCAGGAACGCGTAAACGTCGCAGGCCAAAGGCGTCAACGCGGCGTTCGCGGTCCGCTATGCCCCGCCGACTCCGACGATGCTCGCGCACCGGTCCGTCGGCTCGGCGGACGAGTGTGTCCTGGTGGAGGAGAAACGATGGCCGACCTGGCCTACGTGGTGCTGGCGATCGCAGGTTTCGCG
>DASYES010000553.1:0-3496 GCA_036498885.1 Pseudonocardia sp. | reverse complement strand
GCCGCATCAGCAGCGATCCCTGCAGGCAGAGGGCGAGCAGCTCGGCGAGCCGTCGGGCCCGCCGTGCCTCGCGCCCGTGCAACTCGGCGCGCAGCGCGCGGACGGCGCGGTCGAACCGGCTGTCCGCACCGCCGGCGGCGTCCACCTCCGCCAGCACCGCATTCACCGAGTCGGGATCGCGGCTCACGGCGCGCAGGACGTCGAGCGCCGTGACGTTGCCGGAGCCTTCCCAGATCGAGTTGAGCGGGGCTTCGCGGTAGAGCCGCGGGAGCGCCGACTCCTCGACGTACCCGTTGCCGCCGAGGCACTCGAGCGCCTCGGCCACCACCGCGGGCGCCCGCTTGCACACCAGGTACTTCGACGCCGGGAGCGCGAGCCGCAGCAGCGAGCGCTCGCCGCGGTCGACGGCACCCGCGAGCCGGAGCGCGAGCGCGGTGGCTGCCTCGGACTCCAGCGCCAGGTCCGCGACCACGGCCTGCATCAGGGGCGTGTCGGCCAGCCGCGAACCGAAGGCGCTGCGGTGCGCCACGTGGTGCGCCGCCTCGCTCAGCGCGGCCCGGACGAGCGCGGCGGAGCCCAGCACGCAGTCCAGCCGCGTCATCGACACCATCTCGATGATCGTGGCGACTCCCCGGCCCTCGTCGCCCAGCCGCCAGCCCGTGGCGCCGGTGTACTCGATCTCGGCCGAGGCGTTCGACCGGTTGCCGAGCTTGTCCTTGAGCCGCTGCAGCCGGATGGCGTTGCGGGTGCCGTCGGGCAGGACGCGGGGGAGCACGAAGCAGGTGAGCCCGCCGGGGGCTCGGGCGAGGGTGAGGAACAGGTCGTTCATCGGGGCCGAGGTGAACCACTTGTGCCCGACCAGCTGGTATGTCCCGTCCGCTGACGGCGTGGCGACCGTGGTGCCGGCGCGGACGTCGGAGCCGCCCTGTTTCTCGGTCATCGACATGCCGGCCAGCAGCCCGGCCTTCGTCGCCGGGTCGGCGAGCCCGAACTCGTAGGACGTGGACACCAGGCCCGGTTCATAGGTCGCGGCCAGCACGGGGTCGTGGCGCAGTGCGGGGACGGCGGCGTAGGTCATCGAGATCGGGCAGCTGTGCCCCGCCTCGAGCTGGCTCATCAGGTAGAAGCCGGCGGCTCGCCGCACGTGCACCCCGGCGCCGGGCGCGTCCACCCACGGTGCGGCGTGCAGCCCCCACTCGACGGCGGTGCCCACCAGCCAGTGCCACGACGGATGGAATTCGACCTCGTCGATGCGGTGGCCGTACCGATCGTGGGTGCGCAGGACGGGTTCGTGCACGTTGGCCAGCCGCGCGTGTTCCTGCGCCTCGGGTGACGTGATCAGCGCAGCCAGGCGGGCGAGATCCGGGAGCGCCTCCGCCGCTCCCTCCCGATCGACCGCATCCGTCAACGCCGGGTCGCAACCCAGCGGGTCGTGCCCGCAGAGCGGCGGCGGCTGGTTCTCGACGCGGTGCGTGCCATGGTCCGGCGGGCCCGATCCGGTGATCGTCGTGGGACCTGCTGGCCTCGGCGACGGTGCCACGGCCGGGACGGACAGGGCGGTGGAGCTGCGCTGGTCGACCACGGTGCGAGGGTAGTCGGACACACGGCGTCGTGTGCCGTCTGCGATCCCGCTTCCGGGCCCGGGTCCCGCGTACGGTGGCCGCTGTCGCCGTGTGAGCCGGACCAAGGAGAGTGCATGTCGCGCGTGGCCGCCATCGACTGCGGAACCAACTCGATCCGTCTGCTCGTCTCCGACATCACGATCTCCGACGACGGCGCCGCCGAGGAGCGCGACGTGCATCGCGAGATGCGTATCGTCCGGCTCGGTCAGGGCGTCGACGCGACCGGCGAGCTCGCACCGGAGGCGTTGGAGCGCACGCGTGCGGCGCTGAACGACTACGCGGCCGTGATCCGCAGGGAGGGTGTCGAGCGGGTGCGGATGGTCGCCACCAGCGCCACCCGCGACGCCCGCAACCGTGCGGACTTCTTCGGCATGGTGCACGACACGCTCGGCATCGACGCCGAGGTGATCTCCGGGGACGAGGAGGCCAACCTGTCGTTCGTCGGGGCGGTGGGCGACCTCGATCCCGACGACGGCCCGTTCGTCGTCGTCGACGTGGGCGGTGGCTCCACCGAACTCGTCGTGGGGACTCTGGAGGGCGGGAAGGCCACCGTGCAGGCCGCACGATCGGTGGACGTGGGGAGCGTGCGGCTCCACGAACGCTGCCTGGCGGGAGACCCCCCGTCGGGCGACGACGTGGCGGAGGCCCGCCGGGTGACCACCCGCATCCTCGACGAGGCATTCGACGCGGTGCCGGTGGAGGGCGTGCGCACCTGGGTCGGCGTCGCGGGCACCATCACCACGCTCTCGGCCGTCGCGCTCGGCCTGCAGGAGTACGACCCCGAGGCGGTGCACCACTCACGGCTGGAGAACCAGGATCTGCACCGGGTGGCGGACGAGCTGCTGGGCATGTCCCGCGAGGAGCGCAAGAGCCACGGCGCCATCCACTCCGGACGGATCGACGTGATCGGCGCCGGTGCCCTCATCGTCGACGTGCTGGCCCGCGAGCTGAACGATCGCGCCGGCGTCACCGGGATGGTGGTCAGCGAGCACGACATCCTCGACGGGATCGCGCGCTCGATCGCCTGATCCGCGCAGCCGCGCCCGGCGGGGCCTGCCCTCCCGACCCGGCGGTCAGGAAGCCGGCGCCGCCGTGACGAACGCCGCCAGGTGCTCCGACTGCGCCAGCCGCGAGGGCTCGTGCACGTACATCATGTGCCCGGCCTCGTAGTGGCGGACCTCGATGCGGCCGCGCAGCTCGTCGGGGATCGGGAGCTGGGCGAACACCTGCTCGGCCGCGAAGTACGGCGTGGCACCGTCGTGGTAGCCGCAGGCCACGTGCACGCGCAGGTGCGGGTTGTGGCGCATCGCTGCCGAGAGCTTCGAGACGACCGACACCGCCCGGCCCTCGAACTCCTTGTACGACCACGGCTGCACGCGCCCGCTCAGCACCTCGTAGGGCAGGTCGCTGACGTAGCCGAGGTTGCTGCGGACGTGCGAGTTGAACGCTGCGGTGTACGGCCCCGTGATCGCCGCGATGGACGGGTCGTAGCTGGGCTTCTCGCCGCCACCGTCGTCCTCCCAGCCGGCGAAGCGGCCGTCGATCCGGCCGACGGTACGGCCGGGGGCACGCAGCAGCTCCCGGAAGAACCTGTGGTGCTCGATCCGCAGGCGCACCCGGCGCACGTAGCCTTCGTCGAGCCCGCTCAAGGAGGCCAGGCGCCCGGCGACCCGGTCGAGATCGGCGGCGGCGAGCCGGTTGCCGCGCGCGAGCGCCCACGGGTAGTCGCCGGCTGCGAACTCCTCCGCGTCGGCGAGCACCTCGTGCAGCTCGCGTCCCTGGTGAAGGCCGTGGTGATGCGCGATCGCCGCGTAGGTGGGCAGGAAGAGCGGGTAGGGCCGGTCGTTGCCCTCGGTGAAGCGGATCGATCCCAT
>DASYES010000552.1:0-5270 GCA_036498885.1 Pseudonocardia sp. | reverse complement strand
GATCATCGAACCGCTGCTCACGCTGCTCGGCCCGCAGATCATCGGATACGACCAGCTCGGCGTGCTGCAGCAGCGCACCGGCAACCGCTCGGGCAACAACGCGCCGCGCAACACCTACCGCTGCGCCGACGGCCAGTGGGTCGCGGTCTCCACCAGCGCGCAGTCGATCGCCGAGCGGGTGCTGCACCTGGTCGGGCGCCCCGACCTCGCCGCGCAGCCGTGGTTCGCCTCCGGCCGGCAGCGTGCCGAGCACGCCGACGAGCTCGACGACGCGGTGGGCGGCTGGATCGCCCAGCGCAGCAGGGACGAGGTGATCGAGGAGTTCGAGAAGGCCCAAGCCGCCGTCGCCCCGATCTACACCGCGGCCGACGTGCTGGAGGACCCGCAGTTCCGCGCGCTCGGCAGCATCGTCCAGATCGACGACGACGAGTTGGGCCCGATCCGGTTCCAGAACGTGCCGTTCCGGCTGTCGGAGACCCCGGGACGCGTCCGCACGTCCGGGCCGCCGCTGGGCCGGCACACCGCCGAGGTGCTCGCCCGCTACGGCGTGGACGAGGCGCGGCTGGAACAGCTGCGCGCGACGGGTGCGGTATGACCGCCCCGGCCACCGCGCTCGGCCGGGCCCGCAGCTGGCTCTACGTCCCCGCGCACCGCACCGACCTCGTGGGCAAGGCGCTGACCGGCGCCGCCGACGCGGTGGTGCTCGACCTCGAGGACGCAGTACCACCGCAGGCCAAGGACACCGCACGGGCCGCCGCCGTTACCGTGCTGGAGGCGCCGCGGACCGTGCCGGTGTGGGTGCGGATGAACACCCTCGACAGCCCATGGGCACGTGCCGACACCGACGCGCTGGCGAGCGCCCGCCCCGACGGGGTGCGCGTGCCCAAGGCGGCCGACGTCGCTGCGGTCGCGGAGCTCGCCGAGCGGCTCGCTCTGCCGGTGCACCTGCTGCTGGAGTCGGCGCTGGGTGTCGAGAGCGCGTTCCTGCTGGCCCGCTGCCACCCCCTGGTCGCCGGAGTGTCACTCGGTGAGGCCGACCTGGCCGCCGACCTGCATGTTCGCGACCCCGCGGCACTGCGATGGGCCCGCCAGCGCGTGGTCGTGGCCAACCGGGCGGCCGGGCTTCCGAGCCCGGTGGCCGCGGTCTGGACCGATCTCGCCGACCTCGACGGCCTCGCCGCCGACAGCATCGCCGCCCGTGACGAAGGCTTCTTCGGCCGCTCGGTGATCCACCCCACTCAGCTCGAACCCGTGCACCGGGCGTTCACCCCGGCAGCGGCCGAGATCGACTCGGCTCGCGCGCTGCTCGACTCGCTGCATACCGCCGCGGAGCACGGGGAGAGCGCCTTCGTGGACGAACGCGGCCGGTTCGTCGACCCCGCTGTGGTGGCGGGGGCGCGCTGGCTGCTCGACCTCGCACCCGGACTCGACGATCCGGCCGCCACGACGGCGGCCGGGAGGGAACACCCATGACGACCGCCCGAACCACCGGCGCCACCGACCCCACCACGGCCGCCCTGCTCGCCGCGATCGCCCGCGGCGTGCGGACCGTCGAGCTCAGCCATCCGCTCGTCACCGGCATGTCGACGTCACCGAACCATCCCGGGTTCCGGATGACGTTGATCCGCCGCCACGGCGACACCGTGCGTCCCGACGGCGGGTCGGCCTCCAACGAGCTCATCATCACCGGCGGCCACGTCGGCACCCACGTCGACGCGCTCTCGCACGTCAGCCAGGACGGGTGCCTGCACGGCGGCGTGGATGCCGAGGCGGGGCAGCGCGGCGGCAGGCACGCCGAGCACGGCGCCGAGCGCATTCCGGCGATGATCACGCGAGGCGTGCTGCTCGACGTCGCAGCCGTGCGTGGTGTCGAGGTGCTCGATGGTGGGCACGGCATCACGGCCGAGGACCTCGCCGCGGCCGCGGAGCGGGCAGGCGCCGAACCCGGCAGGGGTGACGTCGCTCTGGTCCGTACCGGCTGGGCCAGGCACTTCGCGGACCCCGTGACGTACATCGGCCACGACAGCGGCGTCCCGGGTGTCACCGAGGACGGCGCGCGCTGGCTGGTCGAGCGCGGCGTGATCGCCACCGGCGCCGACACCACGGCCTATGAGCGCATCCCGCCGGGAACGGGCCACCGGGTGCTGCCCGTGCACCGGATCCTGCTGGTGGAGAACGGCATCCACATCATCGAGCACCTGGACATGGAGGAGGCCTCCCGGCAGGGGCTCACCGAGTTCCTGTTCGTGCTGGCTCCGCTGCGGATCGTCGGGGGCACGGGGTCGCCGGTGCGTCCGGTTGCGGTGGTGGGGGCGTGAACAACAATCCCACGCCGGCTCAGCAGGTGGGGATGCTCGCCGAGCGGGTGGTCCGCGACGGCCTGCCCGCCTTCCTTCGTGACGATCTCGCCGCCCGCACGGTCGATGTGCTCGGCAACTGCCTCGCCGCCCGGGGCGAGGAGCCCGCCCGGATCGTCGACGCCGTCGTGCGCGAGTGGGGCGGCACGGGCGTCGCCACCGCCGTCGGATCCCGCGATCGGCTGCCGGCCCCGTCGGCCGCGCTCGTCAACGGCACCCTCGCGCACAGCCTCGACTTCGACGACACCCACCTGCCTTCGGTGCTGCACCCGTCCTCCGCCGTGCTGCCCGCTGCACTGGCCGTGGCCGAGCAGGTGGGGGCGTCCGGCACGGCGATGCTCGACGCCGCGGCCGTCGGCATCGAGGTGACCTGCCGGCTCGGGATGGCGGGTTACGACGAGGATCTGGGCAACTCGGTGTTCTTCGAGCACGGCCAGCACGCCACCGCGATCTGTGGGGCGATCGGTGCCGCCGTGGCGGCCGGGATGCTGCGCCGGCTCGACGCCGACACGATCACCTCGGTGATCGGCATCGCGGCGAGCATGGGTGCGGGCATCATCGAGGCCAACCGCACCGGTGGCACGATCAAGCGCGTGCACTGCGGGTGGGCGGCGCATGCCGGTGTGGCCGCTGCCGACCTCGCGCGGCACGGGCTCACCGGGCCACCGACCGTACTGGAGGGCCGCTTCGGGTTCCTGCAGGCGTTCTGCGGCGACCGGGCGCACGTCGAGCGGGTCACCGACGGACTCGGCGAGCAGTGGGAGACCCCCGGCATCTTCTTCAAGCCGTACCCGTGCAACCACTTCACCCATGCCGGGATCGACGCGGCGCTGGCGCTGCGGGCGTCGGGAGTGACGGCCGAGTCGGTACAGGGCCTGACACTCGGCGTCCCCGCTCCTGTGCTGCGAACGATCGCCGAGCCGCCGGAGGAGAAGGCGCGGCCCCGCTCGGGCTACCACGCGGCTTTCAGCGGTCCGTACACCGTCGCCGCGGCTCTGCTGGGCGGCGGCGGCCTCGGGCTCTTCCACGAGGATTTCACCGACGCGGCCGCGGCCGACCCCGCCCGGCTGGCGCTCGCGGCGCTGGTGCGGTGCGAGGCCGACGCGGAGTCCACCGCGATCTTCCCCCGCCAGTTTCCCGCGGTGCTCACCGCCGAGCTGGCCGACGGCCGCACCGTCACCGAACGGGTGCGAGCCAACCGCGGAGGTCCGCAGCGACCGCTGTCGGACGCCGAGCTGTCGGTGAAGTTCACCGGCAATGCCGAGCGGTCGGTGAGCCCGGAGGCCGCACGGCAGCTCGCACAGGCTGTTTGGGACCTTCGGGACGGACGTGACGTCGCAGGTGTCACGGAGCTTCTTCGTCAGGCGTCCTGAATGCGTTCCTCTTAGCGGAACGGTTGTAACGACCTGGTAGCCACGCATAATTGCGGGTTCATCGCATTGACCCGGAATGGCATCGGATGCCAGGCTCGACCCAACAAACGGACAGCGTTCCGACCAGCGGAACGAATTCGATGGAATCCGCTCCAACTGCAGCACAGCGAGGTACGCCGCCAATGAGGACCCGTTTTCGCTGGGCGACGATCGTCCTGGTCGTCGCGCTGATCATCATCAACTACATCGACCGCAGCGCGATCTCCTTCGCCGTTGGACCGCTGGAGCGGGAGTTCGGAATCACCACGGCCCAGTACGGCGTCATCAGCAGCGCCTTCTCGGTCGGCTACATGGTGTTCGCCTTCCTGTCCGGCCCACTGGTCGATCGCTTCGGTCCGCGCCGCGTGCTCCTGGTGGCGATCACCATCTTCTCGATCTCCGTGGCGCTCCTCCCGGTGGCCGGGGGGTTCGCAGGGCTGCTCCTGCTGCGGATCCTTCTCGGCGCAGGCGAGGCACCCGCTTTCCCCGCCGCGACCCGGATCGTCAGTCGCTGGCTGCCGTCGGTGGAGCGAGGCTTCGCCCTGGCGCTCATCGGTGGCGTCGCGGTCTCCGGCAGCCTGCTGATCGCCGGGCCGCTGCTCACCCAGCTGATCGCCCTGATCGACTGGCGGGGCACGTTCTGGCTGATGGCCGTGCTCGGGATCGCCTGGGCGATCGCCGCGATCGGCCTGCTCACCAACACCCCCGAGGAGTCACGCCGCGTCAACGGGCGCGAGTTGGCCCATATCGTCGCGGGGCGGGTGGCGGAGGAGTCGGCGAGCCGCAGTCGCGTCGACTGGAGGGCGTTGCTCACCAACCGCAACCTGTGGATCGTCGCCGCAGGCTACTTCGCCTGGGGCTTCATGTTCTGGGGCTTCCTCTACTGGCTTCCGCAGTACCTCTCGTCCTACGGGCTGAGCATCAAGGAAGTCGGCGCCTTCTCGGTGGCCCCGTGGGCCGCGGGCGTGGTCGGCGCACTGGTCGGCGGGTTCGTCGTCGACCGGTTCTACGCCCGCACGCAGAGCATCCGCAGCCGCTTCACGATCATGGGTGTCGCGCTGCTGTTGTCGGCCTGCTCATTGATCCCCGTCTTCCTCCACCCCACCCTCGCCGTCGCGCTGGTGTTCATCTCGCTCGGCGTCGGGTTCGGGTTCATCACCGGCGGGATCTGGTGGGTCGCATCGATCGACGCCGAACCCGCCCAGCCGGCCAGCGCGGCCGGGTTCACCGACGCCTCGTTCGCCCTGTCCGGGATCGTGGCGCCGATCATCATGGGCCTGATCGTCTCCGGCACCGGCACGTTCACCAGCGGCTTCGTCCTCATGAGCGTGCTGGCCGCCGTCGGCGCACTGCTCATGCTGTTCTGTCCCCGGGAACGCCGCGCCGCACCGTCCGACACCGTGCGGGCCACCTCGGCATGACCCGGCGGCCGGTCCGGTCTCCTGCACGGACCGGCCGCCATCGCCGGTCAGAACGGGGCGATCGACCAGTCGCCGGACGA
>DASYES010000551.1:0-6018 GCA_036498885.1 Pseudonocardia sp. | reverse complement strand
CGACGTCGACAACATCCTGTTCGCCTCGGAGATGATCGGCGCCGTGCGCGGCATCGACCCCGAAACCGGCCACCACTGGGACGACACCAAGCGCTACGTCGACCAACTCGGCCTCAGCGAACAGGACCGCCGCAAGGTGTTCGAGCTCAACACCCGCCGGGTCTACCCCCGACTCGACGCCCAGCTCACGGCCGCGGGGCGCTAGGCCGTGTTGAGAAAGCCCCTGATCGCGGTCTTCGCGCCGAGATCGCCCCTGGCGGCGTTGCCGCCCCGACCGGGTACACGAGGTACGACGGCTCGGAGCGGCGCCTTGCCAGGAACGATCTGGATCACGAAGCCCATCGATCAGTACTTCCTCAACACGGCCTAGTCGCCGGTGGCCGAGCCCCGGTCCTGCAGGGCCGAGCGGTCGTTGTGCCTCAGGCGCTGGGCCGTGCGGGCGAGGTGCTCGGTCATCACCGCAACGGCTGCGGTCTCGTCCCTGCGCTGCACGGCGAGGACGAACTCGCGGTGCTCCGCAGTGCCGCGGATCCCGACGTGGGGGTCCTCCTCCTGTGCGCGGATCAGCGACATCAGCATCGGTCCGTGGAACGACCGGGCGAGCATCTCGACGGCCGCGTTGTGGGTGGCGCGCGCGACCCGGACGTGGAACTCGGCGGAGAGCGCCGCCGGATAGGTCTTCTCCGCCTCCAGGTGGGCGTCCGCACGGTCGCAGATCTCGATGAGGTCGGCGATGTCCGCCTCGTCGGCGCGCTGGCACACGAGTGGCACGATGCCGACCTCGAAGACCTGCCGGGCCTCGGTGACGTCGCCGGGCTCGATCACGGAGAACGTGAGCAGGTCCGAGATGCCCTCTCCGACGAGGGCGCTCGTCGGCGCGGTGACGAACGCGCCGCCCCGGGCGCCCACGCGGATGGTGACGAGGCCGTTGGCCTCGAGCCCGCGCAGCGCCTCGCGCACGGTCACCCGGCTCACGCCGAACCGCTCGCCCAGCTCCCGCTCGGAGGGCAGGCGATCCCCCGCCTTGAGCTGCCCGTCGCGGATCAGCAGGCGGATCTGGTCGACGATGAGCCTCGACACCCGCCCGGCGTTCACGCGGTTGAACATGTCGCCGTACCGGTCGGGCGCCGACGTGTCAGGTGCGTCGGAGTGAGCGCTCATGGACTGATGATAAGGCCACACTCACCTGGCTCGGGTCGGCCCGGCTCCGAGCCCGGTCAATTCGGCGTGTCCGCGCGATCTGGTCACGGGCGCCGGTCCCTGCCGACGTGGAGCGGTCATGCAGCCGTGGCGCGAAACGCCCGGTCACGCCGCCGCGTGCAGCATGGGCGGATGTCGCCCGCATGCCAGGATCGTGGCCCACGCGCGAGTGCAGGAGGTCCACCCCGTGGCGTTGCGGTATGCATTGCTGGCCTTGCTCGAGGCCACGCCGATGAGCGGTTACGAGTTGACCAGGCAGTTCGACGCCTCGGCCGCCTACGTATGGCACGCCCACCATCCGCAGATCTACACGGAGCTGCGGCGGCTGGAGGCCGACGGGCTCGTCGAGGCCGAGGAGGCGCCGCGGGGAGCCGGCGCGACGAAGCGGCACTACTTCATCACCGACCTCGGATGCGACGAGCTCCTGCGATGGGTCTCCGAGGTGGCCGAGCCCGCCCGCGAGCGGGATGCCGCGTATCTCAAGGCCACCTACTTCGAGTTCGGCTCGTTCGAGCTGGTCCGTCGCCACCTGCGTAGTCATCTGGAGCACTACGAGCGGATGGCGGTGCGGTGGCAGCTGCACGCCGACCAGCTCGAACGGCGCGACACGTTGCTGCTGCGACAGCGCCTCGCGCATGCGCCACGGCACGCCCAGGCCGCGATCGTCGCGTTCAAGGTGCACGTGTACCGGGGCCTGACCGAGCGTGCCCACACCGAGGTGCGGTGGGCCCGGCAGGGGTTGGAGCTGGTGGATCGGCTCGAGAGTGAGGCCGGGCTCGCGGCCGATGAGACGGTGTACCGCCCGACCCCGCCGAAGCGGTCGACCACCTGAAACTGCCGTAGGCGAGGACGCCCCGCCGCACTGTTTTATGTACGGCTTTACGTATACGGTGACATCGGCGGTGGCGGTGACGGGAGGGCCGACGATGACCGGAGCGGCGACCGTGAACGTCGGCGAGGTGATCGAGAAGGCCCGCCTCAACCCGGTCCGGGTGCTCTGCGTCGCCCTTTGCGCGCTGGTCGCCCTGTTCGACGGGCTCGATCTGCAGATCATCGGCCTCGCGGCCCCCTCCATCGCCGCGACGATGCAGATCCCGGTGGGGGCCCTGGGCGCTGTGTTCTCCGTCGCTCTTGCCGGGTTGGCCGTCGGCGGGCTCGTGATCGCACCGTTGGCCGACCGCCTGGGTCGCAAGGCGGTGCTGGTGTCCGCGGTCGTGTTCTTCGGCGTGTTCACGCTCGCGACCATCACCGCGAACACAGTGACGACACTTCTGGTCTACCGCTTCCTCACCGGTCTCGGACTGGGCGCCGCGGTGCCCTGTGCGATCAGTCTCGCCTCCGAGGTGGTTCCGGCTCGCCGGCGCGCCGCGGTCGCCGGGCTGCTGTTCGCGGGCTTCCCCCTCGGCGGGGTGCTCGCCGGGCTGCTGGGCAGCGCCCTCATCCCGACCAGTGGCTGGCACAGCCTCTTCGTGGTGGGTGGCATCGGCCCGCTGCTCACGGCCGTCGTGCTCGTGCCGGTGCTCCCGGAGTCGCTGATCTTCCTGGTGTCCCGGCGGGCGCCACACAGACGTGTCGCACGGTCGATGGCCCGGGTGGCGCCCGACGTCTCCGTCGATCCCTCACTGCTGGTGGCCGACTCCCGCGACCGCACCGGAGGCGCTCCGGTGCGCCGGCTCTTCGCCGCCGACCGCCGGCTGGGTACCGCGCTGTTGTGGACCGCGTCCTTCGCGGCGTTCGGTGTGCTCGTCGTCAACACGTCGTGGGCGCCCACCCTGCTCGCACCCCTCGGGCTGCCGGTCGCCCGCACGGCACTGGCCCTCGCCCTGTTCAACGCCGGCAGCGTGGTCGCGACGGCGGCAGGCGGCTGGCTGATCGCCCGTTACGGCGCGCGCCGTGTGCTGCCCGCCGCGTTCCTGCTCGCCGCCATCGGGCTCGTCGGGGTCGGCGTGCTCGCCCCGTCGGCGTCCGGGGTGGCCTCGGCGGAGGTGCTCGTCGGCCTCGGGCTGGGGTGCGCGAGCTCGGGAGTGATCGCACTCGCTGCCGTGGCCTACTCGACCGCGATCCGCTCGACCGGTGTCGGCTGGGCGCTGGGCATCGGCCGTGTCGGCTCGTTCGTCGGCCCTCTCGTCGTCGGCGCGCTCGCTGCCGCCGCGTGGGCCGTGGCCGGAGTGTTCGCCGTGCTCGCGGCCGCATGCCTGGTGGGCGGCGGTGCGGCGGCTGTCCTCCGTCCCGTCCGCGACGGCGGACCGCCCTCCCGTTCCCCCCTCCACGAAGGAGCCGCATGAGTCGCATCCCGCTGACCCTCGCCTGCTGGGACTACGACCGCACGCAGGCGCTCGCCGACGGATCGGTCCGCCCGGGCGGGCTGGACCTGACCTACCTGTGCCTGCCGGTGGAGGAGACCTTCTTCCGGATGCTGCGCCACCGCGAGTTCGAGGCCGCGGAGATGTCGCTGGGGTCCTACGTGACGAACCTGGCAGCTGATCCCGGCGGCACGGCGTTCGTCGCGATCCCGGTGTTCCCCTCGCGCGCGTTCCGGCACAACGGGATCTACATCCACAGCGGCAGCGGTATCGAGAAGCCGGCCGACCTCGTGGGCCGCACCGTCGGCGTGCCCGAGTACCAGCTCACGGCCGTGGTGTGGATTCGCGGCATCCTCGCCGACCACCACGACGTGCCGGTGTCCTCGGTGAGGTACCGGACCGGGGGGATGCACCAGCCGGGGCGGGTGGAGAAGCAGGCGCTGAACCTGCCGCCGGAGATCGACATTGCGCCCATCGCGCCGGACCGGACGCTCGCCGACATGCTGGTTACCGGCGAGATCGACGCCCTCTACGCCCCGCGCACGCCGCGCCCCCTGCTGGAGGGGCGGCCGGAGGTCCGGCGCCTGTTCGCCGACCCGCGCGCCGTCGAGGAGCAGTACGCCGCCGAGACGGGGATCTTCCCGATCATGCACGTGGTGGTGGTGCGCCGGGACGTCTACGAGGCGCGGCCGTGGGTGGCGCAGTCGCTGTTCTCCGCCTTCGAGCAGGCCAAGGCGGTGACGGAGAGCCGGCTGTCGGAGACCGCGGCCAACCGCTACATGCTCCCGTGGCAGTACGACGAGGTCGAACGCACCCGGCGGGTCCTCGGCGCCGACTTCTGGCCGTACGGGCTCGAACGCAACCGCGCCACCCTCGAGGTGTTCCTGCGCTATGCCCACGAGCAGGGCCTGACCGCACGCCGCCTCGCGCCGGACGAGCTCTTCGCCCGGGAGACCCTCGAGAGCTACGTGATCTGACGGCCGCGAGTCGCCCGGATTCCGGGCTCGAGTCGCCCCGGGCCCGGCGATTGCTCCCGGGGGTCGTGCCCGCGACGCCCGGTTCTGAGCGGTCAGCGCCCATTACGCGCGGACGAAACCGGTGATCTCGACCACGGCATATGGACCACGGGCGCGGTGCAGGGTCTGATCCGGGACATACCGGCATGCGAGGCACGTGTCTCGCGCATCATCATGTCGGGGACGGCCGAGATCGAACGTTGGCCGCCTGGAGCTGTGCTGGAGCCTGCGACCACCGGGGCTGGACCCCCGCTGCGACGGCGCGCGGGGAGGACGAGAGGGAAGAGCATGACCACTGCGACGAACCGTGTCGCCATCATCACCGGAGCAGCGCGTGGCATCGGGGCCGCGACGGCGCAGCGACTTGCCGCCGACGGGATGGCCGTCGCTGTGCTGGACCTCGACGAGCCCGGGGCGAAGGCCGTCGCCGAGCAGATCGTCACCGGCGGTGGACGGGCGCTCGGGGTGGCCGTCGACGTGTCCGACCCCGAGGCGGTGCAGGCTGCCGTCGACCGTGTCGCGGCCGAGCTCGGCGCGCCGACCGTGCTGGTGAACAACGCCGGCGTCACGCGCGACAACCTGCTGTTCAAGATGACCGAGGTCGACTGGGACACCGTGATGGGCGTGCACCTGCGCGGCGCGTTCCTCATGACCCGGGCCGTGCAGAAGCACATGGTCGAGGCGAAGTGGGGCCGGGTCGTCAGCCTGTCGAGCACGTCCGCCCTGGGCAACCGTGGCCAGCTGAACTACTCCACGGCCAAGGCCGGTCTGCAGGGCTTCACCAAGACGCTCGCGATCGAGCTGGGCAAGTTCGGCGTCACCGCCAACGCCATCGCGCCGGGGTTCATCGCCACCGAGATGACCCGCGCCACCGCGGATCGGCTGGGTGTGCCGTTCGAGGACTTCATCACGGCGTCCGCGAAGCAGATCCCGGTGGGGCGGGTCGGCCAGCCCGAGGACATCGCCCACCTGGTGTCGTTCCTCGTCAGCGACGGTGCCGGGTTCATCTCCGGGCAGGTCGTGTACGCGGCCGGCGGCCCGAAGGCCTGAGGCCACCTCACCGGGGCCGGCCGCGGCGTGTGCGCCGGGCCGGCACCGGTGGGCTCGCCGAAACCATCGAGCCGGCCGCGCGGCTCAGGTGCCGACGGACCGCCGCCTACGTCGCAGGAACTCGCGCTCGGCGTCGTTCCTGGTGCGGGCGATCGCGGCCTCGTACGCCTCCGCGGCCTCGGCGTCGCGGCCGAGGCGGCGGAGCAGGTCGGCGCGGATGGCGTGGAACAGGTGGTAACCGTCGAGGCCGAGGTCGTCGACGAGCCCGAGCGCGGCCTGCGGTCCGTCCACCTCGGCCACCGCGACCGCGCGGTTGAGGACGAGGGCCCGGCCCGGGATCACATCCGCTCCTGCCCGGACGGTCGCCACGAGCCCCGCGGCATCGTCGGCGTGAAAACGGAGCTCGGTGACTGTCGCCGTGCGGCCTCCCGTCAGCGCGACTGTGACGG